>NZ_PTRI01000034.1:0-30855 GCF_002965965.1 Escherichia sp. MOD1-EC5495 | reverse complement strand
GTGAAGGCGGCCGTACCGTTGGCGCGGGCGTTGTAGCTAAAGTTCTGAGCTAATTGCCGATAACATTTGACGCAATGCGCAATAAAAGGGCATCATTTGATGCCCTTTTTGCACGCTTTCGTACCAGAACCTGGCTCATCAGTGATTTTCTTTGTCATAATCATTGCTGAGACAGGCTCTGTTGAGGGCGTATAATCCGAAAAGCGAATACGCGTTTCGATTTGGTTTGCCTCGCTATCGCGGGGTGAAAATGTTTGTAGAATACTTCTGACAGGTTGGTTTATGAGTGCGAATACCGAAGCTCAAGGAAGCGGGCGCGGCCTGGAAGCGATGAAGTGGGTCGTTGTGGTGGCATTGCTCCTGGTGGCAATCGTCGGCAACTACCTTTATCGCGACATTATGCTGCCGCTGCGTGCGCTGGCCGTAGTAATTCTGATTGCTGCAGCGGGTGGTGTCGCGCTGTTAACGACAAAAGGTAAAGCAACCGTTGCTTTTGCCCGTGAAGCGCGTACCGAAGTCCGTAAGGTCATTTGGCCGACTCGCCAGGAAACATTGCACACCACGCTGATTGTGGCTGCGGTTACCGCAGTAATGTCACTGATCCTGTGGGGACTGGATGGTATTCTGGTTCGCCTGGTATCCTTTATCACTGGCCTGAGGTTCTGAGATGTCTGAAGCTCCTAAAAAGCGCTGGTACGTCGTTCAGGCGTTTTCCGGTTTTGAAGGCCGCGTAGCAACGTCGCTGCGTGAGCATATCAAATTACACAACATGGAAGAGTTGTTTGGCGAAGTCATGGTTCCGACTGAAGAAGTCGTTGAGATCCGTGGCGGTCAGCGTCGCAAAAGCGAACGCAAATTCTTCCCTGGCTACGTCCTCGTTCAGATGGTGATGAACGACGCGAGCTGGCACCTGGTGCGCAGCGTACCGCGTGTGATGGGCTTCATCGGCGGTACTTCCGATCGTCCTGCGCCAATCAGCGATAAAGAAGTTGATGCGATTATGAACCGCCTGCAGCAGGTTGGTGATAAGCCGCGTCCGAAAACGCTGTTTGAGCCGGGTGAAATGGTTCGTGTTAATGATGGTCCGTTCGCTGACTTCAACGGCGTCGTTGAAGAGGTGGATTACGAGAAGTCTCGTCTGAAAGTCTCTGTTTCTATCTTCGGTCGTGCGACCCCGGTAGAGCTGGACTTCAGCCAGGTTGAAAAAGCCTAATCTAGCGATCAAAAAAGCGGCGATTAAATCGTTGCACAAGGCGTGAGATTGGAATACAATTTCGCGCCTTTTGTTTTTATGGGCCTTGCCCGTAAAACGATTTTTTATATCACGGGGAGCCTCTCAGAGGCGTTATTACCCAACTTGAGGAATTTATAATGGCTAAGAAAGTACAAGCCTATGTCAAGCTGCAGGTTGCAGCTGGTATGGCTAACCCGAGTCCGCCAGTAGGTCCGGCTCTGGGTCAGCAGGGCGTAAACATCATGGAATTCTGCAAAGCGTTCAACGCAAAAACTGATTCCATCGAAAAAGGTCTGCCGATTCCGGTAGTTATCACTGTTTACGCTGACCGTTCTTTCACTTTCGTTACCAAGACTCCGCCGGCAGCAGTTCTGCTGAAAAAAGCGGCTGGTATCAAGTCTGGTTCCGGTAAGCCGAACAAAGACAAAGTGGGTAAAATTTCCCGCGCTCAGCTGCAGGAAATCGCGCAGACCAAAGCTGCCGACATGACTGGTGCCGACATTGAAGCGATGACTCGCTCCATCGAAGGTACTGCACGTTCCATGGGCCTGGTAGTGGAGGACTAAGAAATGGCTAAACTGACCAAGCGCATGCGTGTTATCCGCGAGAAAGTTGATGCGACCAAACAGTATGACATCAACGAAGCTATCGCTCTGCTGAAAGAGCTGGCGACTGCTAAATTCGTAGAAAGCGTGGACGTTGCTGTTAACCTCGGCATCGACGCTCGTAAATCTGACCAGAACGTACGTGGTGCAACTGTACTGCCGCACGGTACTGGCCGTTCCGTTCGCGTAGCTGTATTTACCCAGGGCGCAAACGCTGAAGCTGCTAAAGCTGCAGGCGCTGAACTGGTAGGTATGGAAGATCTGGCTGACCAGATCAAGAAAGGCGAAATGAACTTTGACGTTGTTATTGCTTCTCCGGATGCAATGCGCGTTGTTGGCCAACTGGGCCAGGTTCTGGGGCCGCGCGGCCTGATGCCAAACCCGAAAGTGGGTACTGTAACGCCGAACGTTGCTGAAGCGGTTAAAAACGCTAAAGCTGGCCAGGTTCGTTACCGTAACGACAAAAACGGCATCATCCACACCACCATCGGTAAAGTGGACTTTGACGCTGACAAACTGAAAGAAAACCTGGAAGCTCTGCTGGTTGCGCTGAAAAAAGCAAAACCGACTCAGGCGAAAGGCGTGTACATCAAGAAAGTTAGCATCTCCACCACCATGGGTGCAGGTGTTGCAGTTGACCAGGCTGGCCTGAGCGCTTCTGCAAACTAATGCCTTTACGTGGGCGGTGATTTTGTCTACAATCTTACCCCCACGTATGCTAACGAAAGTTAGCAGCTAAAAAGATTTGTTCGTTGGAGCCTGGCCTATCCAGGCCTCCGTCGAAGACCGCAGGAGTTTCGCAAGAAACTTAATCCCCTGCGTAGACGGTGACAGAACGCTAAGATTATTCTTTTATATTCTGGCTTGTTTCTGCTCACCGTAATTAAGACGCTCTCTCCATTTGGAGGAGTGAAGTGAGTTCCAGAGATTTTCTCTGGCAAACATCCAGGAGCAAAGCTAATGGCTTTAAATCTTCAAGACAAACAAGCGATTGTTGCTGAAGTCAGCGAAGTAGCCAAAGGCGCGCTGTCTGCAGTGGTTGCGGATTCCCGTGGCGTGACTGTAGATAAAATGACTGAACTGCGTAAAGCAGGTCGCGAAGCTGGCGTATACATGCGTGTTGTTCGTAACACCCTGCTGCGTCGTGCTGTTGAAGGTACTCCGTTCGAGTGCCTGAAAGACGCGTTTGTTGGTCCGACCCTGATTGCATACTCTATGGAACACCCGGGCGCTGCAGCTCGTCTGTTCAAAGAGTTCGCGAAAGCGAATGCAAAATTTGAGGTCAAAGCCGCTGCCTTTGAAGGTGAGCTGATCCCGGCGTCTCAGATCGACCGCCTGGCAACTCTGCCGACCTACGAAGAAGCAATTGCACGCCTGATGGCAACCATGAAAGAAGCTTCGGCTGGCAAACTGGTTCGTACTCTGGCTGCTGTACGCGATGCGAAAGAAGCTGCTTAATCGCAGTTATCTTTTTAACGCATTCGCTTACGTATAAACTTATTCTGATATTCAGGAACAATTTAAATGTCTATCACTAAAGATCAAATCATTGAAGCAGTTGCAGCTATGTCTGTAATGGACGTTGTAGAACTGATCTCTGCAATGGAAGAAAAATTCGGTGTTTCCGCTGCTGCTGCTGTAGCTGTAGCTGCTGGCCCGGTTGAAGCTGCTGAAGAAAAAACTGAATTCGACGTAATTCTGAAAGCTGCTGGCGCTAACAAAGTTGCTGTTATCAAAGCAGTACGTGGCGCAACTGGCCTGGGTCTGAAAGAAGCTAAAGACCTGGTAGAATCTGCTCCAGCTGCTCTGAAAGAAGGCGTGAGCAAAGATGACGCTGAAGCACTGAAAAAAGCTCTGGAAGAAGCTGGCGCTGAAGTTGAAGTTAAATAAGCCAACCCTTCCGGTTGCAGCCTGAGAAATCAGGCTGATGGCTGGTGACTTTTTGGTCACCAGCCTTTTTGCGCTGTAAGGCGCCAGTAGCGTTTCACACTGTTTGACTACTGCTGTGCCTTTCAATGCTTGTTTCTATCGACGACTTAATATACTGCGACAGAACACCCGTTCTGTGTAAATCGCAATGAAATGGTTTAAGCGTGATAGCAACAGGCATTGCGGAAAGTATCCATTTTCCGGTCAACAAAATAGTGTTGCACAAACTGTCCGCTCAGTGGACAGATGGGTCGACTTGTCAGCGAGCTGAGGAACCCTATGGTTTACTCCTATACCGAGAAAAAACGTATTCGTAAGGATTTTGGTAAACGTCCACAAGTTCTGGATGTACCTTATCTCCTTTCTATCCAGCTTGACTCGTTTCAGAAATTTATCGAGCAAGATCCTGAAGGGCAGTATGGTCTGGAAGCTGCTTTCCGTTCCGTATTCCCGATTCAGAGCTACAGCGGTAATTCCGAGCTGCAATACGTCAGCTACCGCCTTGGCGAACCGGTGTTTGACGTCCAGGAATGTCAAATCCGTGGCGTGACCTATTCCGCACCGCTGCGCGTTAAACTGCGTCTGGTGATCTATGAGCGCGAAGCGCCGGAAGGCACCGTAAAAGACATTAAAGAACAAGAAGTCTACATGGGCGAAATTCCGCTCATGACAGACAACGGTACCTTTGTTATCAACGGTACTGAGCGTGTTATTGTTTCCCAGCTGCACCGTAGTCCAGGCGTCTTCTTTGACTCCGACAAAGGTAAAACCCACTCTTCGGGTAAAGTGCTGTATAACGCGCGCATCATCCCTTACCGTGGTTCCTGGCTGGACTTCGAATTCGATCCGAAGGACAACCTGTTCGTACGTATCGACCGTCGCCGTAAACTGCCTGCGACAATCATTCTGCGTGCCCTGAACTACACCACTGAACAGATCCTCGACCTGTTCTTTGAAAAAGTTATCTTTGAAATCCGTGATAACAAGCTGCAGATGGAACTGGTGCCGGAACGCCTGCGTGGTGAAACCGCATCTTTCGACATCGAAGCTAACGGTAAAGTGTACGTAGAAAAAGGCCGCCGTATTACTGCGCGCCACATTCGCCAACTGGAAAAAGACGACGTCAAACTGATCGAAGTCCCGGTTGAGTACATCGCAGGTAAAGTGGTTGCTAAAGACTATATTGATGAGTCTACCGGCGAGCTGATCTGTGCAGCGAACATGGAGCTGAGCCTGGATCTGCTGGCTAAGCTGAGCCAGTCTGGTCACAAGCGTATCGAAACGCTGTTTACTAACGATCTGGATCACGGCCCATATATCTCTGAAACCTTACGTGTCGACCCAACTAACGACCGTCTGAGCGCACTGGTAGAAATCTACCGCATGATGCGTCCTGGCGAGCCGCCGACTCGTGAAGCTGCTGAAAGCCTGTTCGAGAACCTGTTCTTCTCCGAAGACCGCTATGACTTGTCTGCGGTTGGTCGTATGAAGTTCAACCGTTCTCTGCTGCGCGAAGAAATCGAAGGTTCCGGTATCCTGAGCAAAGACGACATCATTGATGTTATGAAAAAGCTCATCGATATCCGTAACGGTAAAGGCGAAGTCGATGATATCGACCACCTCGGCAACCGTCGTATCCGTTCCGTTGGCGAAATGGCGGAAAACCAGTTCCGCGTTGGCCTGGTACGTGTAGAGCGTGCGGTGAAAGAGCGTCTGTCTCTGGGCGATCTGGATACCCTGATGCCTCAGGACATGATCAACGCCAAGCCGATTTCCGCAGCAGTGAAAGAGTTCTTCGGTTCCAGCCAGCTGTCTCAGTTTATGGACCAGAACAACCCGCTGTCTGAGATTACGCACAAACGTCGTATCTCTGCACTCGGCCCAGGCGGTCTGACCCGTGAACGTGCAGGCTTCGAAGTTCGAGACGTACACCCGACTCACTACGGTCGCGTATGTCCAATCGAAACCCCTGAAGGTCCGAACATCGGTCTGATCAACTCCCTGTCCGTATACGCACAGACTAACGAATACGGCTTCCTTGAGACTCCGTATCGTAAAGTGACCGACGGTGTTGTAACTGACGAAATTCACTACCTGTCTGCTATCGAAGAAGGTAACTACGTTATCGCCCAGGCGAACTCCAACCTGGATGAAGAAGGCCACTTCGTAGAAGACCTGGTAACTTGCCGTAGCAAAGGCGAATCCAGCTTGTTCAGCCGCGACCAGGTTGACTACATGGACGTATCCACCCAGCAGGTGGTATCCGTCGGTGCGTCCCTGATCCCGTTCCTTGAACACGATGACGCCAACCGTGCATTGATGGGTGCGAACATGCAACGTCAGGCCGTTCCGACTCTGCGCGCTGATAAGCCGCTGGTTGGTACGGGTATGGAACGTGCTGTTGCCGTTGACTCCGGTGTAACTGCGGTAGCTAAACGTGGTGGTGTCGTTCAGTACGTGGATGCTTCCCGTATCGTTATCAAAGTTAACGAAGACGAGATGTATCCGGGTGAAGCAGGTATCGACATCTACAACCTGACCAAATACACCCGTTCTAACCAGAACACCTGTATCAACCAGATGCCGTGTGTGTCTCTGGGTGAACCGGTAGAACGTGGCGACGTGCTGGCAGACGGTCCGTCCACCGACCTCG
Source organism: Escherichia sp. MOD1-EC5495 (assembly GCF_002965965.1). Classification (NCBI taxonomy): domain Bacteria; kingdom Pseudomonadati; phylum Pseudomonadota; class Gammaproteobacteria; order Enterobacterales; family Enterobacteriaceae; genus Escherichia; species Escherichia sp. MOD1-EC5495. The sequence goes on along the minus strand of NZ_PTRI01000034.1, from coordinate 24,434 downwards.
GTGAACTGGCGCTTGGTCAGAACATGCGCGTAGCGTTCATGCCGTGGAATGGTTACAACTTCGAAGACTCCATCCTCGTATCCGAGCGTGTTGTTCAGGAAGACCGTTTCACCACCATCCACATTCAGGAACTGGCGTGTGTGTCTCGTGACACCAAGCTGGGACCGGAAGAGATAACCGCTGACATCCCGAACGTGGGTGAAGCTGCGCTCTCCAAACTGGATGAATCCGGTATCGTTTACATTGGTGCGGAAGTGACCGGTGGCGACATTCTGGTTGGTAAGGTAACGCCGAAGGGCGAAACCCAGCTGACTCCAGAAGAGAAGCTGCTGCGTGCGATCTTCGGTGAGAAAGCGTCTGACGTTAAAGACTCTTCTCTGCGCGTACCAAACGGTGTATCCGGTACGGTTATCGACGTTCAGGTCTTTACTCGCGATGGCGTAGAAAAAGACAAACGTGCGCTGGAAATCGAAGAAATGCAGCTCAAACAGGCGAAGAAAGACCTGTCTGAAGAACTGCAGATCCTCGAAGCGGGTCTGTTCAGCCGTATCCGTGCTGTGCTGGTAGCCGGTGGCGTTGAAGCTGAGAAGCTCGACAAACTGCCGCGCGATCGCTGGCTGGAGCTGGGCCTGACCGACGAAGAGAAACAAAATCAGCTGGAACAGCTGGCTGAGCAGTATGACGAACTGAAACACGAGTTCGAGAAGAAACTCGAAGCGAAACGCCGCAAAATCACCCAGGGCGACGATCTGGCACCGGGCGTGCTGAAGATTGTTAAGGTATATCTGGCGGTTAAACGTCGTATCCAGCCTGGTGACAAGATGGCAGGTCGTCACGGTAACAAGGGTGTAATTTCTAAGATCAACCCGATCGAAGATATGCCTTACGATGAAAACGGTACACCGGTAGACATCGTACTGAACCCGCTGGGCGTACCGTCTCGTATGAACATCGGTCAGATTCTGGAAACCCACTTGGGTATGGCTGCGAAAGGTATCGGCGATAAGATCAACGCCATGCTGAAACAGCAGCAAGAAGTCGCGAAACTGCGCGAATTCATCCAGCGTGCGTACGATCTGGGCGCTGACGTTCGCCAGAAAGTTGACCTGAGTACCTTCAGCGATGAAGAAGTTATGCGTCTGGCTGAAAACCTGCGCAAAGGTATGCCAATCGCAACGCCGGTATTCGACGGTGCGAAAGAAGCAGAAATTAAAGAGCTGCTGAAACTTGGCGACCTGCCGACTTCTGGTCAGATCCGCCTGTACGACGGCCGCACTGGTGAACAGTTCGAACGTCCGGTAACCGTAGGTTACATGTACATGCTGAAACTGAACCACCTGGTCGACGATAAGATGCACGCGCGTTCCACTGGTTCTTACAGTCTGGTTACTCAGCAGCCGCTGGGTGGTAAGGCACAGTTCGGTGGTCAGCGTTTCGGGGAGATGGAAGTGTGGGCGCTGGAAGCATACGGCGCGGCATACACTCTGCAGGAAATGCTCACCGTTAAGTCTGATGATGTGAACGGTCGTACCAAGATGTATAAGAACATCGTGGACGGCAACCATCAGATGGAGCCGGGCATGCCAGAATCCTTCAACGTATTGTTGAAAGAGATTCGTTCGCTGGGTATCAACATCGAACTGGAAGACGAGTAATTCTCGCTCAAACAGGTCACTGCTGTCGGGGTAAAACCCGGCAGCGGATTGTGCTAACTCCGACGGGAGCAAATCCGTGAAAGATTTATTAAAGTTTCTGAAAGCGCAGACTAAAACCGAAGAGTTTGATGCGATCAAAATTGCTCTGGCATCGCCAGACATGATCCGTTCATGGTCTTTCGGTGAAGTTAAAAAGCCGGAAACCATTAACTACCGTACGTTCAAACCTGAGCGTGACGGCCTTTTCTGCGCCCGTATCTTTGGGCCGGTAAAAGACTACGAGTGCCTGTGCGGTAAGTACAAGCGCCTGAAACACCGTGGCGTTATCTGTGAGAAGTGCGGCGTTGAAGTGACCCAGACCAAAGTACGCCGTGAGCGTATGGGCCACATCGAACTGGCTTCTCCGACTGCGCACATCTGGTTCCTGAAATCGCTGCCGTCCCGTATCGGCCTGCTGCTGGATATGCCGCTGCGCGATATCGAACGCGTGCTGTACTTCGAATCCTATGTGGTTATCGAAGGCGGTATGACCAACCTGGAACGCCAGCAGATCCTGACTGAAGAGCAGTATCTGGACGCGCTGGAAGAGTTCGGTGACGAATTCGACGCGAAGATGGGTGCGGAAGCAATCCAGGCCCTGCTGAAGAGCATGGATCTGGAGCAAGAGTGCGAGCAGCTGCGTGAAGAGCTGAACGAAACTAACTCCGAAACCAAACGTAAAAAGCTGACCAAGCGTATCAAACTGCTGGAAGCGTTCGTACAGTCTGGCAACAAGCCAGAGTGGATGATCCTGACCGTTCTGCCGGTTCTGCCGCCAGATCTGCGTCCGCTGGTTCCACTGGATGGTGGTCGTTTCGCGACTTCTGACCTGAACGATCTGTATCGTCGCGTCATTAACCGTAACAACCGTCTGAAACGTCTGCTGGATCTGGCTGCGCCGGACATCATCGTACGTAACGAAAAACGTATGCTGCAGGAAGCGGTAGATGCCCTGCTGGATAACGGTCGTCGCGGTCGTGCAATCACCGGTTCTAACAAGCGTCCTCTGAAATCTTTGGCCGACATGATCAAAGGTAAACAGGGTCGTTTCCGTCAGAACCTGCTCGGTAAGCGTGTTGACTACTCCGGTCGTTCTGTAATCACCGTAGGTCCATACCTGCGTCTGCATCAGTGCGGTCTGCCGAAGAAAATGGCACTGGAGCTGTTCAAACCGTTTATCTACGGCAAGCTGGAACTGCGTGGCCTCGCTACCACCATCAAAGCCGCTAAGAAAATGGTTGAGCGCGAAGAAGCTGTCGTTTGGGATATCCTGGACGAAGTTATCCGCGAACACCCGGTACTGCTGAACCGTGCACCGACTCTGCACCGTCTGGGCATCCAGGCATTTGAACCGGTACTGATCGAAGGTAAAGCTATCCAGCTGCACCCGCTGGTTTGTGCGGCATATAACGCCGACTTCGATGGTGACCAGATGGCTGTTCACGTACCGCTGACGCTGGAAGCCCAGCTGGAAGCGCGTGCGCTGATGATGTCTACCAACAACATCCTGTCCCCGGCGAACGGCGAACCAATCATCGTTCCGTCTCAGGACGTTGTACTGGGTCTGTACTACATGACCCGTGACTGTGTTAACGCCAAAGGCGAAGGCATGGTGCTGACTGGCCCGAAAGAAGCTGAGCGTATTTATCGCGCTGGCCTGGCCTCTTTGCATGCTCGCGTCAAAGTGCGTATCACTGAATACGAAAAAGATGCTAACGGTGAATTAGTAGCGAAAACCAGCCTGAAGGACACGACCGTTGGCCGTGCCATTCTGTGGATGATTGTACCGAAAGGTCTGCCTTACTCCATCGTCAACCAGGCGCTGGGTAAAAAAGCAATCTCCAAAATGCTGAACACCTGCTACCGCATTCTCGGCCTGAAACCGACCGTTATTTTTGCGGACCAGATCATGTACACCGGCTTTGCATATGCAGCGCGTTCCGGTGCATCGGTTGGTATCGATGACATGGTCATCCCGGAGAAGAAACACGAAATCATCTCCGAGGCGGAAGCAGAAGTTGCTGAAATTCAGGAGCAGTTCCAGTCTGGTCTGGTAACTGCGGGCGAACGCTACAACAAAGTTATCGATATCTGGGCTGCGGCGAACGATCGTGTATCCAAAGCGATGATGGATAACCTGCAAACTGAAACCGTTATCAACCGTGACGGTCAGGAAGAGAAGCAGGTATCTTTCAACAGCATCTACATGATGGCCGACTCCGGTGCGCGTGGTTCTGCTGCACAGATTCGTCAGCTTGCGGGTATGCGTGGTCTGATGGCGAAGCCGGATGGCTCCATCATCGAAACGCCAATCACTGCGAACTTCCGTGAAGGTCTGAACGTACTCCAGTACTTCATCTCCACCCACGGTGCTCGTAAAGGTCTGGCGGATACCGCACTGAAAACGGCGAACTCCGGTTACCTGACTCGTCGTCTGGTTGACGTGGCGCAGGATCTGGTGGTTACCGAAGACGATTGTGGTACTCATGAAGGTATCATGATGACCCCGGTTATCGAGGGTGGCGACGTTAAAGAGCCGTTGCGCGATCGCGTACTGGGTCGTGTAACTGCAGAAGACGTTCTGAAGCCGGGTACTGCCGATATCCTCGTTCCACGCAACACGCTGCTGCACGAACAGTGGTGTGACCTGCTGGAAGAGAACTCTGTCGACGCGGTTAAAGTACGTTCTGTTGTATCCTGTGACACCGACTTTGGTGTATGTGCGCACTGCTACGGTCGTGACCTGGCGCGTGGCCACATCATCAACAAAGGTGAAGCAATCGGTGTTATCGCGGCACAGTCCATCGGTGAACCGGGTACACAGCTGACCATGCGTACGTTCCACATCGGTGGTGCGGCGTCCCGTGCGGCTGCTGAATCCAGCATCCAGGTGAAAAACAAAGGTAGCATCAAGCTCAGCAACGTGAAGTCGGTTGTGAACTCCAGCGGTAAACTGGTTATCACTTCCCGTAACACCGAACTGAAACTGATCGACGAATTTGGTCGTACCAAAGAAAGCTACAAAGTGCCTTACGGTGCGGTACTGGCGAAAGGTGATGGCGAACAGGTTGCAGGCGGCGAAACCGTTGCAAACTGGGACCCGCACACCATGCCGGTTATCACTGAAGTAAGCGGTTTTGTTCGCTTCACCGATATGATTGACGGTCAGACCATTACTCGTCAGACCGACGAATTGACCGGTCTGTCTTCGCTGGTAGTTCTGGATTCCGCAGAACGTACCGCAGGTGGTAAAGATCTGCGTCCGGCACTGAAAATCGTTGATGCTCAGGGTAACGACGTTCTGATCCCTGGTACTGATATGCCTGCGCAGTACTTCCTGCCGGGTAAAGCGATTGTTCAGCTGGAAGATGGCGTACAAATCAGCTCTGGTGACACCCTGGCGCGTATTCCGCAGGAATCCGGCGGTACCAAGGACATCACCGGTGGTCTGCCGCGCGTTGCGGACCTGTTCGAAGCACGTCGTCCGAAAGAGCCGGCAATCCTGGCTGAAATCAGCGGTGTCGTTTCCTTCGGTAAAGAAACCAAAGGTAAACGTCGTCTGGTTATCACTCCGGTAGACGGCAGCGAACCTTACGAAGAGATGATTCCGAAATGGCGTCAGCTCAACGTGTTCGAAGGTGAACGTGTAGAACGTGGTGACGTCATTTCCGACGGTCCGGAAGCGCCGCACGACATTCTGCGTCTGCGTGGTGTTCATGCTGTGACTCGTTACATCGTTAATGAAGTACAGGACGTATACCGTCTGCAGGGCGTTAAGATTAACGATAAACACATCGAAGTTATCGTTCGTCAGATGCTGCGTAAAGCCACCATCGTTAACGCGGGTAGCTCCGACTTCCTGGAAGGCGAACAGGTTGAATACTCTCGCGTCAAGATCGCAAACCGCGAACTGGAAGCGAACGGCAAAGTGGGTGCAACTTACGCCCGCGATCTGCTGGGTATCACCAAAGCGTCTCTGGCAACCGAGTCGTTCATCTCTGCGGCATCGTTCCAGGAGACCACTCGCGTACTGACCGAAGCAGCTGTTGCGGGCAAACGCGATGAACTGCGCGGTCTGAAAGAGAACGTTATCGTGGGTCGTCTGATCCCGGCAGGTACGGGTTATGCGTATCACCAGGATCGTATGCGCCGCCGTGCTGCGGGCGAAGCTCCGGCTGCACCGCAGGTGACTGCAGAAGACGCGTCTGCCAGCCTGGCAGAACTGCTGAACGCAGGTCTGGGTGGTTCTGATAACGAGTAATCGTTAATCCGCAAATAACGTAAAAACCCGCTTCGGCGGGTTTTTTTATGGGGGCGATTCAGGAAAAGACCATTTATCAGAATATTTAACGAATTTCTGGATGCTCATAATAAATGTAAAGCTGGCTAACATCCTGAAACTGACTGAACTAATTGAGTCAAAGTTGGCAAGGATTCGATACTATTCCCGTGTAACTTTCTTAAGGCACGAGAATGAAACAGGAAGTAGAGAAGTGGCGGCCTTTTGAACATCCGGATGGTAACGTTCGTGATTTATCGTTTCTTGATGCTCATCAGGCCGTCTACGTTCAGCATCATGAGGGCAAAGAGCCTTTAGAGTATCGCTTTTGGGTTACCTACTCTCTTCACTGTTTCACAAAAGATTATGAACATCAGACGAACGAAGAAAAACTATCGTTAATGTATTATGCGCCTAAAGAATCTCGTCCCTTCTGCCAGCATCGCTATAACTTAGCACGTATGCACTTAAAAAGAGCTATTTTGGCGCTGCCAGAAGGCAAAGTTATTCATGCCGGGTATGGTAGTTATGCCGTGATTGAAGTGGAGTTAGAGGGGGGAGAAAAGAAATTTTACTTTGTTGCGTTCAGGGTTTTTAGAGAAAAGAAAAAACTCCGCTTGCATGTAACTAGTGCTTATCCCATTTCTGAAAAACAGAAAGGTAAAGCAGTGAAATTTTTTACCATCGCCTACAACCTATTAAGAAATAAGTCGCTTCCTCAGCCCTCAAAATAACAAAACCCACCTTAAGGTGGGTTTCGCCAGAGAATCATCTCTGGTATTCAGAACGCCATTACCGGACTTTGCCTTGACCTTGCGATAGTCGCAGGTTGCGGGATGTCTGAATTTCTTCAGTCTGCTGCATCCAGGAAGATGAGAACATGTGTTCTTATTTTCGTCTGTATCATAGTCGAGTATTTACTCTCTTACAATCAGATCTCTTTCATTGTTCAACAGGTAGTGACTCCAGACTTTGCATTGTGAAATTTTTAAGAAAGGCAGGGCGAAACGAGGAAGAAGCTTTTCGCCCTGGACAACATTCCTGCTGACGGCACTACCATAAAAAAACGCAAGGCTTTCAACAACCTTGCGTTTTTCATCTTCCGTAGTGGCTCGGAATAAATTTACGTCCTTACATTCTGTCTCATCGCCTTTGCGAGTCGCGTCCCAGATAGCTGTCCCAGTCTTTCCATACCGGCTGCAAACCCTGAGCGGTTAACGCAGCTGCCACAGCTTCTGGTCGGCGATCGTCGTGCGGTGAGAATTGTTCCAGTTCGGGGTGATTGTCGGCATAGCCACCTGGCTGCGTTTTCGAGAAGGCGCTGACGTTATTAATTGCCAGCGGAATAACGCGATCGCGAAACCACGGTGATTCTCGCGTGGAGAGTGACAGTTCAATCTCCGGTGCAAGCAGCCGGAAAGCGCAGATGGTTTGCACTAACTGGCGTTCATCCATAATCGACGCTGGCTCAATCCCGCCAGTACACGGGCGCAGGCGCGGGAAGGAGACAGAGTAGCGGCTCTGCCAGTAATGCTGTTGCAGCCATAGCAAATGCTCGGCAACCATATAGCAGTCAACGCGCCAGTTGTCGGAAAGGCCGATTAGTGCGCCAAGACCAATCTTATCAATCCCCGCACGACCCAGCCGATCCGGTGTTTCCAGTCGCCAGAAGAAGTCCTGTTTTTTCCCTTTCAGATGATGGCGGGCATATGTCGCCTCGTGATACGTCTCTTGATAAACCATCACCCCATCCAGACCAAGCTGTTTTAACTCGACGTATTCCGCTTCTGCCAGCGGTTGCACTTCCATCTGTAGTGAGGAGAATTGTTTACGCAGGGCAGGGAGATGGCGGCGAAAGTAATCCATTCCCACTTTTGCCTGATGTTCACCAGTGACCAGCAACAGATGTTCAAAGCCCATTTCCCGAATAGCGGCGCTTTCTCTGACGATATCCGCTTCATCCAGCGTTTTGCGCTTGATGCGGTTGCTCATGGAAAATCCACAGTACGTGCAGTCGTTAGCGCAAAGATTGGAAAGATAAAGCGGGACGTAGAAGCTGACGACGTTGCCAAATCGCTGACGAGTCAGACGCTGCGCCCGTTGAGCCAGTGGTTCCAGGTAGTCACTGGCGGCAGGCGATAGCAGCGCCATCATATCGTCGCGGGTGAGTTTTGAGGCACTCAGCGCCCGCTCTACGTCAGCTGCTGTTTTGCTGTTGATACGCAGGCGGATGTCGTCCCAGTCCAGTTGCCGCCAGCGGTCGCTGAAGGTTTTCATGCCGATGCCTCCAGAAATCCGGTCAGTGGGCTGGTGGCATGAGCAAAATGACTGCGACTGCCAGGTCCGGCCTGACGTGCCAGCAGACCCGCTTCTACCGCCAGGCGAAATGCCTTCGCCATGTTGACGGGATCGTCCGCGACAGCAATTGCCGTATTTACCAATACCGCATCGGCTCCTATTTCCAGCGCCTGCGCGGCATGGCTGGGAACGCCGATGCCAGCATCAACGACCACCGGAACCGTGGCCTGCTGGATAATAATCTCCAACATGGCGCGGGTTTCCAGTCCTTGATTAGAGCCAATCGGTGCGCCGAGCGGCATCACCGCTGCACAGCCCACTTCTTCCAGACGTTTGCACAACACCGGATCGGCACCGCAGTAAGGCAGTACAACAAATCCCTGTTGTACCAGTGTTTCGGCGGCTTTCAGGGTTTCGATGGGATCGGGCAACAGCCAGCGGGCGTCAGGGTGAATCTCCAGCTTCAGCCAGTGTGTGCCCAGAGCTTCGCGTGCCAGATGGGCGGCGAAGATAGCTTCTTCCGCCGTTTTCGCCCCGGAAGTATTCGGCAGCAGTGTCACACCCGCCGCGATAAGCGGATCGAGGATAGCGTCATTGTGCTGGCGCAAGTCGACGCGTTTCATCGCCAGCGTCACCAGCTGACTACCGGAAGCGCGGATCGCCTCCACCATCAGTTGTGAAGAGGAGAATTTCCCGGTGCCGGTAAACAGATGTGAATCAAACGTTTTGTCCGCGATACGTAACATCTCAACCTCCTGCAATAACCTGAAAAAGCAGGATCTGGTCACCATCCTGCACGATATGTTGTGCCCACTGCTCACGCGGGACGATTTGCTGATTAATCGCCAGTGCCGCGCCCACTTTTAGCTGATCGAGTTGTTCCAGCAGCTCGTGAACAGTTTGTCCGGCTGCGCACTGCATCGGTTGGTCGTTAAACAGGATCTGCATTGCATCCTCCACATACCGGGCAACCATTGGCACGGCGCAACGCCAGGCTGCGCCACAGGCTCGATTTACCGTCGAACAGTCGGAGTTCTCCCGCAGGCGTCTCAATACCGCTCAATAACTTAATCGCTTCCAGTGCCTGCAAAGTGCCCATTACTCCGACCACCGGACCAACCACGCCTGCCGTGCGGCAATTGCGTTCTGGCTCCTGGTTATCCGGCCACAGACAGCGATAACAACCGTGCTCCCAGGGCGGCGTTAATACCATCAACTGACCGCCAAATCCGACCGCGCTGGCGGTAATAAGCGGCGTGTTGAGTGCCACGCAAGCGGCATTAATCTCCTGTCGAGTCGCCATATTGTCAGTACAGTCGAGCACTACATCGGCTTGTGCTACCGCATCTTTTAACGCCTCACCCGTTAACCGTTGTTGTAATGCCGTCAGTTGAATATCGGGATTTAACTGTGTCAGTCGTTGTTGGCAGACCTGCGATTTCGGGCGATCGATATCTTCAGTGGTAAAGAGGATTTGTCGTTGCAGATTGCTTAAATGCACATCGTCGTCATCTGCCAGTACCAGCGTCCCGACGCCAGCACCCGCCAGGTACAACGCAGCGGGCGTACCCAGCCCGCCAAGGCCGATAATCAGTACCTGGCTGTCGAGCAGTTTTTGCTGCCCTTCAAGAGCGATATCATCGAGCAGGATTTGACGGCTGTAACGCATAAAGTCACGGTCATTCATCGCCAACTCCTGCTATTTCCAGCAATTGTGCAGTTGCCAAACGCCAGTCTGCCGCCTGGGTAATGGCACTGACGACGGCGATACTGCCGACACCCGTCGCCATCACCGCAGGCGCGCGCGCCAGACTGATACCGCCAATCGCCACGGAGGGATAATCCCCCAGACGCTCAATATGCCGTGCCAGTTGCTCCAGCCCCTGCGGTGCAGAAGGCATCTGTTTGGTTTGTGTCGGGAACACATGTCCCAGCGCGATATAAGAAGGGCGAGCTGCCAGCGCGACGTCGATTTCCATATCGTCATGGGTCGAAACGCCCAGCCGCAGGCCTGCCGCGCGGATGGCCTCAAGATCGGTAGATTGCAAATCTTCCTGCCCCAGATGGACGCCATATGCCTGATGCTTGATCGCCAGCCGCCAGTAATCATTAATAAACAGCCGCGCGTTATAGCGGCGACCCAGCGCAATTGCCGCTACTACATCGGCTTCCACCTCTTCATCGCGCTGATCTTTGATGCGTAGCTGGAGGGTTCGCACGCCAGCGTCCAGCAGACGTTCGATCCACTGTACGCTGTCCACCACCGGGTACAGTCCTAAATGAAAAGGTACAGGAGGAAAATCAGGCTGATACATCACGCTTCCTCCTTACGCAGATAGATGTCTCCGCCTCTGGCGCGGAAGTTCTCCGACATATCCGCCATTCCCACTTCAATGGTTTGCGCGGCGGCGTAATCGCGCACCTCCTGGCTAATTTTCATTGAGCAGAATTTCGGCCCGCACATGGAGCAAAAATGGGCGACTTTGCCGGACTCTTGCGGCAGGGTTTCATCGTGATAAGCGCGGGCGGTAAACGGGTCGAGAGCCAGATTAAACTGGTCTTCCCAGCGAAATTCGAAGCGGGCTTTCGACATGGCGTTATCGCGAATTTGCGCGCCCGGATGCCCTTTTGCCAGGTCGGCAGCGTGGGCGGCAATCTTATAGGTGATAAGCCCTTGCTTAACATCTTCTTTATTAGGCAGACCCAGGTGCTCTTTCGGCGTTACGTAACAGAGCATCGCGCAGCCAAACCAGCCGATCATCGCCGCGCCAATCCCCGACGTGAAGTGGTCATAGCCCGGTGCGATATCGGTAGTTAGCGGCCCGAGGGTATAGAACGGCGCTTCATGGCAGTGCTCTAACTCCTCGGTCATATTGCGACGAATCATCTGCATCGGCACATGCCCGGGGCCTTCAATCATCACCTGTACGTCATATTCCCAGGCGATTTTGGTCAGTTCGCCCAGCGTATGCAGCTCGGCAAATTGCGCTTCATCGTTGGCGTCCTGAATCGAACCGGGTCGCAGGCCGTCGCCCAGCGACAGCGAAACGTCATAGGCGGCGCAGATTTCACAAATTTCACGGAAGTGTTGATAGAGGAAGTTTTCCTTATGATGGGAGAGGCACCATTTCGCCATAATCGAACCGCCGCGCGACACAATACCGGTCAGGCGTTTCGCGGTCATTGGCACGTAGCGCAGGAGAACGCCCGCATGAATCGTGAAGTAATCTACGCCCTGTTCGGCCTGTTCCAGCAGCGTGTCGCGGAACGCTTCCCAGGTAAGATCTTCCGCGATCCCGTTAACCTTTTCCAGCGCCTGGTAGATCGGCACAGTACCAATCGGCACCGGGCTGTTACGTAAAATCCATTCGCGGGTTTCGTGAATATAGCGGCCGGTGGAAAGATCCATCACCGTATCCGCTCCCCAGCGCGTAGACCACACCAGCTTTTCCACTTCTTCTTCGATGGAAGAGGTGACCGCCGAGTTGCCGATATTAGCGTTAACTTTTACCAGGAAGTTACGACCAATAATCATCGGCTCTGATTCAGGGTGATTAATGTTGGCGGGGATAATCGCGCGTCCGGCAGCGACTTCATCACGGACAAATTCCGCAGTGATATTTTCCGGCAGACGTGCGCCAAGGCTCATTCCCGGATGCTGGTGGCGCAAAACTTTGCTACGAATGCGCTCGCGCCCCATATTCTCGCGAATGGCGATGAATTCCATCTCAGGTGTGATGATGCCCCGGCGGGCGTAGTGCAGCTGTGTGACGCGGCGGCCTGCTTTGGCGCGTTTTGGCGTCAAGACGCCGCTAAAACGCAGCTCGTCGAGGCCATCATCTGCCAGCCGCGCTTTAGTGTAATCGGAGCTGCGCACGGTAAGTTCTTCGGTATCGCCGCGCGCATCGATCCACGGCTGGCGTAGTTTTGCCAGCCCTTGTTGCACGTTAATGGCAATCTGCGGATCGCCATACGGGCCGGAGGTGTCGTAGACCGGAATCGCTTCGTTTTCTTCGTACTGCGGCTGTTCTTTGCTACCGCCAATTAGCGTCGGGCTAAGCTGGATCTCACGCATCGGCACGCGCACGCCGGGTTGTGTGCCAGTGATGTAAATGCGTTTTGAGTTGGGAAAGGCGGTGCCTTCCAGGGTGTCGATAAAATGTTGCGCCTGGGCGCGCTGTTCGCGGCGGGTTAGTTTTGTTGCAGACATAGCTCATTCCAAAAGTTAAGGACGTGGCTTGTCAGACGACGGATGAAGCAAGAGACGATCGCGCAAAGGCGATGCGATAGCAGATTAACTCTTGTTCCCTTCGCAGGTATTAGCCTGATCAGGTTCCGCGGATCCCGAATAAACGGTCTCAGCCAGTTAAGGCACTCCGACAAGAAATTAGCCCCGAAAACGGGGCGTTGAATGTAAATTACGCGTTAACAGCGCAGAACTCAAGCAAGATGTTTGACGCGGGCGGCATCAAGCACCAGCAGAATCAGCTTATCTTCCAGTACAAAGCGTGCTTCCAGCGCCTCGCCGATATCAGATAAAACCTGTTGAAACTCAAGGTAATTATCATGATCGATGGCGGTTTCCAGGCTGGAATCGTAGTAATCCATAATCTGTTGTGTATTGGCTTCCAGTTGCGGCCAAATCTTTGCGGCGCGCGCGAGTTGCCCGTTGCCTTCCAGCTTATGAAGAATGCGCTCATAAATACTGAAATGTCCGGCAGACAGATAATCGACCAGACTCTGGCAAAAATCATCAAGGGCTTTTTCGTTTAGCCTCATGTACGATTCTTTGCCAGGCTTAATGCCAACCAGATTGTAGTAAGCCACGAGCAGATGCTTACGTACATGTAGCCAGCGATCAACCAGTTTGTTACTTCCTCTGACGTGCTCCGTCAGGTTATCGAGCTGGTTAAGCATGATTGACTCCGCAAGTTTGTATTCAAAAACTGCTCAGTGAGAAATGTAAAAACCATGTTAAACATGCCAGTGATGCAAAGGTAGTGCAAGAGCTATGGATCGTATAATTGAAAAATTAGATCACGGCTGGTGGGTCGTCAGTCATGAGCAAAAATTATGGTTGCCGAAGGGAGAATTGCCATATGGCGAAGCGGCAAATTTCGATCTTGTGGGTCAGCGCGCACTACAAATCGGCGAATGGCAGGGGGAACCTGTTTGGCTAGTTCAACAGCAGCGTCGCCATGATATGGGCTCGGTGCGCCAGGTCATTGATCTGGACGTCGGGTTGTTTCAACTAGCCGGACGCGGCGTGCAACTGGCGGAGTTTTACCGCTCGCATAAATACTGCGGGTATTGCGGGCATGAAATGTACCCGAGCAAAACAGAATGGGCGATGCTGTGCAGTCTCTGCCGTGAGCGTTACTATCCGCAAATCGCCCCCTGCATTATCGTTGCCATCCGCCGCAATGATTCAATCCTGCTCGCTCAGCATACCCGCCATCGTAACGGTGTCCATACGGTACTTGCCGGATTCGTCGAAGTGGGCGAAACCCTCGAACAGGCGGTCGCGCGGGAAGTAATGGAAGAGAGTGGCATCAAAGTCAAAAACCTGCGTTACGTGACTTCTCAGCCGTGGCCGTTTCCTCAGTCATTAATGACTGCGTTTATGGCGGACTATGACAGCGGCGACATCGTGATTGACCCGAAAGAACTGCTGGAGGCGAACTGGTATCGCTACGACGATTTACCCTTACTGCCACCGCCCGGCACCGTGGCGCGCCGCCTGATAGAAGATACGGTGGCGATGTGTCGGGCAGAGTATGAGTGATGATACACTGACCGCCTGACGCACTAAGGAATAGCCAAAATGACCGAACTTAAAAACGATCGTTATCTGCGGGCGCTGCTGCGCCAGCCCGTTGATGTCACTCCAGTATGGATGATGCGCCAGGCGGGTCGCTATCTACCAGAATATAAAGCCACGCGCGCCCAAGCGGGCGATTTTATGTCGCTGTGCAAAAATGCCGAACTGGCGTGCGAAGTGACTTTGCAACCGTTGCGTCGCTATCCGCTGGACGCGGCGATCCTCTTTTCCGATATCCTCACCGTTCCGGACGCGATGGGATTAGGGCTCTATTTTGAAGCCGGAGAAGGCCCGCGTTTTACCTCGCCAGTCACCTGCAAAGCTGACGTCGATAAACTGCCAATTCCGGACCCGGAAGATGAGCTGGGTTACGTGATGAACGCGGTGCGTACCATTCGCCGCGAACTGAAAGGCGAAGTGCCGTTGATTGGTTTTTCCGGCAGCCCGTGGACGCTGGCGACCTACATGGTGGAAGGCGGCAGCAGCAAAGCCTTCACAGTGATCAAAAAAATGATGTATGCCGATCCGCAGGCACTGCACGCTCTGCTCGATAAACTGGCGAAAAGCGTCACCCTGTATCTGAACGCGCAGATTAAAGCCGGTGCTCAGGCAGTGATGATTTTTGACACCTGGGGCGGCGTGCTTACCGGGCGCGACTACCAACAATTCTCGCTCTATTACATGCATAAAATTGTTGATGGTTTATTGCGTGAAAACGACGGTCGCCGCGTACCAGTAACACTGTTTACCAAAGGTGGCGGACAGTGGCTGGAAGCCATGGCGGAAACCGGTTGCGATGCGCTGGGACTGGACTGGACAACCGACATCGCCGATGCGCGCCGCCGCGTGGGTAATAAAGTCGCGTTGCAGGGCAATATGGACCCGTCGATGCTGTACGCGCCGCCAGCCCGAATTGAAGAAGAAGTAGCGACTATACTTGCAGGTTTCGGTCACGGCGAAGGTCATGTCTTTAACCTTGGTCACGGCATTCATCAGGATGTGCCGCCAGAACATGCTGGCGTGTTTGTGGAGGCAGTGCATCGCCTGTCTGCGCCTTATCATCAGTAAGGAGTGGTTATGGATCTCGCGTCATTACGCACACAACAACTTGAACTGGCTTCTTCTGTGATCCGCGAGGATCGACTTGATAAAGATCCACCGGATCTGATCGCCGGAGCCGATGTCGGGTTTGAGCAGGGCGGAGAAGTGACGCGAGCGGCGATGGTGCTGCTGAAATACCCCTCGCTTGAGCTGGTGGAGTATAAAGTGGCCCGCATCGCCACTACCATGCCTTACATTCCTGGTTTTCTCTCCTTCCGCGAATATCCTGCGCTGCTGGCAGCGTGGGAGATGCTGTCGCAAAAGCCGGATTTAGTGTTTGTCGATGGTCATGGGATCTCGCATCCTCGCCGTCTTGGTGTCGCCAGCCATTTTGGCTTATTGGTGGATGTGCCAACGATAGGCGTGGCGAAAAAACGGCTCTGCGGTAAATTCGAACCGCTCTCCAGCGAACCGGGCGCGCTGGCCCCGCTGATGGATAAAGGCGAGCAGTTGGCCTGGGTCTGGCGCAGCAAAGCACGCTGCAACCCGCTGTTTATCGCTACGGGTCATCGGGTCAGCGTGGATAGTGCGCTGGCGTGGGTACAACGCTGCATGAAAGGCTATCGTCTGCCGGAGCCAACGCGCTGGGCGGATGCCGTGGCCTCGGAACGTCCGGCATTTGTGCGCTATACAGCAAATCAGCCCTAATTCAGGTAAACTGCGGATAATTTCCGTATTTGAGAACTCAACATGTTACAAAACCCGATTCATCTGCGTCTGGAGCGCCTGGAAAGCTGGCAGCATGTCACTTTCATGGCCTGCTTATGCGAACGCATGTACCCCAATTACGCCATGTTTTGCCAGCAAACCGGTTTTGGTGATGGGCAAATTTACCGCCGTATTCTCGATCTCATCTGGGAAACACTGACCGTCAAAGACGCAAAAGTGAATTTCGACAGCCAACTGGAGAAATTTGAGGAAGCGATTCCTTCAGCGGACGATTTCGATCTGTACGGCGTTTATCCGGCAATCGATGCCTGCGTGGCGTTAAGTGAACTGGTTCATTCGCGTTTGAGTGGCGAAACGCTCGAACATGCGGTGGAAGTGAGTAAGACCTCCATCACTACCGTTGCGATGCTGGAAATGACTCAGGCTGGTCGTGAAATGAGCGATGAAGAGCTGAAAGAAAACCCAGCCGTTGAGCAAGAATGGGACATTCAGTGGGAAATATTCCGACTTTTAGCCGAGTGTGAAGAACGTGACATTGTGCTGATAAAAGGCCTTAGAGCCGACCTGCGTGAGGCGGGTGAGAGCAATATTGGTATAATTTTTCAGCAATAAGACCAGAAAACGTGAATTAACGCCTGATTTGTCGTACCTGGAGTCTTCCCTTTCGCCCCCCGTCTGGTCTACATTTGGGGGGCGAAAAAAAGTGGCTATCGGTGCGTGTATGCAGGAGAGTGCTATTCTGGCATTTCCGTCGCACTCGATGCTTAGCAAGCGATAAACACATTGTAAGGATAACTTATGAACAAGACTCAACTGATTGATGTAATTGCAGAGAAAGCAGAACTGTCCAAAACCCAGGCTAAAGCTGCTCTGGAGTCCACTCTGGCTGCAATTACTGAGTCTCTGAAAGAAGGCGATGCTGTACAACTGGTTGGTTTCGGAACCTTCAAAGTGAACCACCGCGCTGAGCGTACTGGCCGCAACCCGCAGACCGGTAAAGAAATCAAAATCGCCGCAGCTAACGTACCGGCATTTGTTTCTGGCAAGGCACTGAAAGACGCAGTTAAGTAAGATTGCGTGGCAGTGAACAGTTTTAACGAAGGGGTGGTTTCACCCCTTTTGTCTTTCTGGCGTCGATCATTGATGCTGGCGGGCGCTCTGTTTCTTGCTGCCTGTAGCCACAACTCTTCACTTCCTCCCTTTACCGCCAGTGGTTTTGCTGAAGACCAGGGCGCGGTACGTATCTGGCGAAAAGACAGCGGCGATAATGTGCATTTGCTTGCTGTGTTCAGTCCGTGGCGCAATGGCGATACCACGACGCGAGAGTATCGCTGGCAGGGCGATAACCTCACGCTTATCAATATCAACGTTTATAGCAAACCGCCGGTGAATATCCGCGCGCGTTTTGACGATCGCGGTGACCTGAGCTTTATGCAACGTGAATCCGACGGGGAAAAGCAGCAGCTTTCTAACGACCAAATCGATTTATACCGTTATCGTGCTGACCAAATCCGCCAAATTAGCGATGCTTTACGCCAGGGGAGAGTGGTGCTGCGCCAGGGGCGCTGGCATGAGATGGAACAGACCGTGACCACCTGCGAAGGGCAAACCATTAAACCTGATTTAGATTCACAGGCGATAGCGCATATCGAGCGCCGCCAGAGCCGCTCTTCTGTTGATGTCAGCGTGGCATGGCTGGAAGCGCCCGAAGGTTCGCAATTACTGTTAGTGGCAAACTCTGATTTCTGTCGCTGGCAACCCAACGAGAAAACGTTCTAGTTTACCAGTGGCCCATACCCATATGACCACCACCACAGCCGCCGTAACCCATGCCCATTCCGGCACCGCGCGGAATACCTGCTTCAGCCATCGCGATATCCCGTTTCACCCGCAACTCATCTAACGACTGACGCAAATTCTCCATCTCTTTGGCGACCGCGTTAATTTTGCTGCTATCCGGTGGGTTAGCGGCTAATAGAGCGTTGTATTCATAACTCTTCGTCACCAGTTGCTGTTGCAGCGCGCTGCTTTGGGCGTAAAAGTCATTATGGATTTTCTGCCACGCCGTCTGTTGTTCGCTGGTCAAAGGCGCGGCATTTTGCTGCCACATACCGTGTCCGCCGTGAGCAAATGCAGATGTCGATCCCATCGCCATTGCTGAAAGCGCCATCATCACCAGGGCAATTTTCGTGTTCCGTTTCATGGTTAATCCTCCAGTGGTTGTCTTACTTCGGGTATTGCATCTTCCGTGCCAACGATGAAACGCTGATATGACGGGTAATCTGGCATGATAAACGAGTAAAAATGACTCGCCTGCTGCGGGTAGCGAGTCATTTTTACTCATTGAAACTTAAGCCTTTGTGTTACAGCGCAGGGTAAGCGCTGATAAAAGATGGCATGATTTCTGCTGTCAAAAAGGGATGAACAGGCAAAGAAGAAGATGCGTTTTATGCAACGTTCTAAAGACTCCTTAGCTAAATGGTTAAGCGCGATCCTCCCCGTGGTCATTGTTGGGCTGGTGGGATTGTTTGCAGTGACGGTGATTCGCGATTATGGGCGGGCAAGCGAGGCCGACCGCCAGGCATTACTGGAAAAAGGTAATGTGCTTATTCGCGCTCTGGAGTCGGGAAGTCGCGTAGGGATGGGGATGCGAATGCACCATATGCAGCAGCAGGCACTTCTGGAAGAGATGGCAGGCCAGCCGGGGGTATTGTGGTTTGCTGTCACCGATGCCCAGGGCATCATCATTCTTCACAGTGACCCCGAAATGGTCGGGCGTGCACTCTATTCGCCAGATGAAATGCAGCAGTTAAAGCCAGAGGAAAACTCCCGCTGGCGACTGCTTGAGAAAGCGGAAACTGCGCCTGCGCTTGAGGTCTATCGTTTGTTCCAGCCAATGTCAGCTCCCTGGCGGCATGGTATGCACAATATGCCGCGCTGTAACGGAAAAGCTGTGCCACAGGCAGAAGCACAACAGGCTATCTTTATCGCTGTTGATGCCAGTGATCTGGTTGCAACCAAGATTGGGGAGAAGCGCAACACCCTGATTATCCTCTTCGCCCTGGCGACGGTACTGCTGGCAAGCGTGTTGTCATTCTTCTGGTATCGCCGATATCTGCGCTCGCGCAAGCTTCTACAGGATGAGATGAAGCGCAAAGAGAAGCTGGTGGCGCTGGGGCATCTGGCGGCAGGCGTTGCCCATGAAATTCGCAATCCTCTTTCCTCAATTAAAGGGCTGGCGAAATACTTTGCCGAACGAGCACCAGAGGGCGGGGAAGCGCATCAACTGGCGCAGGTAATGGCGAAAGAGTCCGACCGTTTGAATCGTGTGGTGAGTGAGTTGCTGGAACTGGTCAAGCCAACGCACCTGGCTTTGCAGGCGGTGGATCTCAATACCTTGATTAACCATTCATTACAGCTGGTGAGCCAGGATGCAAACAGCCGGGAGATCCAGTTACGCTTTACTGCCAACGACACGTTGCCGCAAATTCAGGCCGATCCGGACCGACTGACCCAGGTCTTGTTGAATCTCTATCTCAATGCCATTCAGGCGATTGGTCAGCATGGCGTGATTAGCGTGACGGCCAGCGAAAGCGGTGCTGGCGTGAAAATCAGCGTTACCGACAGCGGTAAAGGAATTGCGGCGGATCAGCTTGAAGCCATCTTCACCCCATACTTCACCACCAAAGCCGAAGGCACCGGACTGGGGCTGGCGGTCGTGCATAATATTGTTGAACAACACGGTGGTACAATTCAGGTCGCAAGCCAGGAGGGAAAAGGCGCAACGTTCACCCTCTGGTTTCCGGTCAATATTACGCGTAAGGACCCACAAGGATGACGCACGATAATATCGATATTCTGGTGGTGGATGATGACATTAGCCACTGCACCATCTTGCAGGCATTGCTGCGCGGCTGGGGCTATAACGTCGCGCTGGCGAATAGTGGGCAACAGGCGCTGGCGCAGGTGCGGGAACAGGTTTTTGATCTTGTACTTTGCGATGTGCGAATGGCGGAGATGGACGGCATCGCCACGCTAAAAGAGATCAAAGCGTTAAATCCGGCGATTCCTGTACTGATTATGACCGCTTACTCCAGCGTCGAGACGGCGGTAGAGGCACTGAAAACTGGGGCGCTGGATTATCTCATCAAGCCGCTGGATTTCGATAACCTGCAGGCGACGCTGGAAAAGGCGCTCGCACATACGCACAGTGTTGACGCTGAAACGCCTGCGGTGTCTGCCAGCCAGTTCGGTATGGTCGGTAAAAGCCCGGCGATGCAACACCTGCTCAGTGAAATCGCCCTCGTCGCGCCATCGGAAGCCACGGTGCTGATCCACGGCGATTCCGGCACCGGTAAAGAGCTGGTCGCCAGGGCGATTCACGCCAGTAGCGCACGGAGTGAAAAACCACTGGTAACGCTCAACTGTGCGGCACTCAACGAATCCTTGCTGGAATCTGAATTGTTCGGTCACGAAAAAGGGGCGTTTACTGGAGCTGATAAACGCCGGGAAGGGCGCTTTGTTGAGGCGGATGGCGGCACGTTGTTTCTCGATGAAATTGGCGATATCTCGCCGATGATGCAGGTGCGTCTGCTGCGTGCGATTCAGGAGCGCGAAGTTCAGCGTGTCGGCAGCAACCAGACCATCTCGGTTGATGTCAGGCTGATTGCGGCGACCCATCGCGATCTTGCCGCTGAGGTAAAGGCCGGGCGTTTTCGCCAGGATCTCTACTATCGGCTGAACGTGGTGGCAATTGAAGTGCCGTCGCTGCGGCAACGACGGGAGGATATTCCCCTACTGGCTGGCCATTTTCTGCAGCGATTTGCTGAACGCAATCGCAAGGCGATAAAAGGCTTTACGCCCCAGGCGATGGATCTGCTGATTCACTACGACTGGCCGGGCAATATTCGCGAACTGGAAAACGCGGTAGAACGGGCAGTGGTGCTGCTGACTGGGGAATATATTTCCGAACGCGAGCTGCCGCTGGCGATTGCCAGTACGCCGATCCCGCTGGCTCAAACTCAGGACATTCAGCCGTTGGTGGAAGTGGAAAAAGAGGTGATTCTGGCGGCGCTGGAGAAAACGGGCGGCAACAAAACCGAAGCCGCCCGTCAGTTAGGGATTACGCGCAAAACGCTATTAGCAAAACTGTCGCGTTAGTTCTGCTCGCGTTCGATAGCGCGCCAGCCGATATCTTTCCGGCAGAAGCAGTCGTCCCAGTGGATATCGGTCATTAAGGCATAAGCGCGTTTCTGCGCCTCTGCTACGGTATGACCCAGCGCGGTGACGCACAGTACGCGCCCGCCGCTGGTCACTACCTGCTCGTCATCCGCCAGTTTTGTGCCCGCGTGGAACACTTTACCGCCTTCGACTTCTTCCAGCGGCAGGCCGTGGATCACATCGCCAGTGCGATAATCGCCCGGATATCCACCCGCAGCCATCACCACGCCGAGGGAAGCGCGTTCATCCCACTCGGATGTTTTCTCGTCCAGCTTGCCTTCACAGGCTGCCAGGCAGAGCTCAACCAGATCGGACTTCATGCGCAGCATAATCGGCTGGGTTTCTGGATCGCCAAAGCGGCAGTTAAATTCGATAACCTTCGGGTTGCCCTGTTTGTCGATCATCAAACCTGCATAGAGAAAACCGGTGTAGGTATTGCCTTCCGCCGCCATGCCTTTCACGGTTGGCCAGATGATACGTTCCATGGTGCGCTGATGAACTTCATCGGTCACTACCGGCGCAGGAGAGTAAGCCCCCATTCCGCCGGTGTTTGGCCCGGTATCTTTATCGCCTACGCGTTTGTGATCCTGGCTGGTGGCCATCGGCAGCACATGCTCACCGTCAACCATTACTATAAAGCTCGCTTCTTCGCCATCGAGGAACTCTTCGATAACAATGCGATGACCCGCGTCGCCAAAGGCGTTGCCCGCCAGCATATCGTGAACAGCCGCTTCGGCTTCTTCCAGCGTCATCGCGACGATAACGCCTTTACCGGCGGCCAGACCGTCAGCTTTAATGACGATGGGGGCACCTTTCTCACGCAGATACGCCAGCGCAGGTTCTACCTCGGTGAAGTTCTGGTATTCCGCTGTAGGGATCTTATGGCGGGCCAGGAAATCTTTGGTAAACGCTTTCGAGCCTTCCAGTTGCGCGGCGCCTGCGGTTGGGCCGAAGATTTTCAGCCCGGCGGCGCGGAAGGTATCCACTACGCCTTTCACCAGCGGCGCTTCCGGGCCGACGATGGTTAGATCAATCTTTTCGTTTTGCGCGAAATCCAGCAGCGCCGGGATATCGGTCACGCCGATAGCGACGTTTTGCAGTGCAGGCTCCAGCGCAGTGCCAGCGTTACCCGGAGCAACAAAAACAGTCTCAACCAGCGGCGATTGCGCCGCTTTCCAGGCCAGCGCGTGCTCGCGGCCGCCGTTACCAATGACTAATACTTTCATCTGTCGCTCCATTAATGGCGGAAGTGGCGCATGTCGGTGAAGAGCATTGCAATACCGTGCTCGTCGGCGGCGGCAATTACTTCGTCATCACGAATAGAACCGCCAGGCTGGATTACGCAGGTCACGCCGGCAGCGGCGGCAGCATCAATACCATCACGGAACGGGAAGAACGCGTCAGAAGCCATAGAAGAACCTTTTACTTCCAGACCTTCATCGGCAGCTTTAATACCGGCGATTTTGGCGGAGTACACGCGGCTCATCTGGCCTGCGCCAATCCCGATGGTCATATTGTTTTTGGCATAAACGATGGCATTGGATTTCACAAACTTCGCCACTTTCCAGCAGAACAGCGCATCACGCAGTTCCTGCTCGGTCGGCTGACGTTTGGTCACGACACGCAGTTCTTCTGCACCGACCATGCCCAGATCGCGATCCTGAACCAGCAGACCGCCGTTCACGCGTTTGAAATCAAGACCTGGAATACGTTCGCCCCACTGACCACAGGTCAGAACGCGTACGTTCTGCTTGGCGGCGGTGATTTTCAGGGCTTCTTCGCTGGCGGACGGTGCAATAATTACTTCGACAAACTGACGAGAAATGATGGCCTGTGCTGTTTCAGCATCCAGCTCGCGGTTAAAGGCGATAATGCCGCCGAATGCGGAGGTTGGGTCTGTTTTGTACGCACGATCGTAAGCATCAAGAATGGAATTGCCGATAGCTACGCCGCAAGGGTTAGCGTGTTTCACAATGACACAGGCTGGTTCTGCAAACTCTTTTACGCACTCCAGCGCCGCATCGGTATCGGCGATGTTGTTGTAGGAAAGGGCTTTACCCTGAACTTGGGTTGCGGTGGCAACGGAGGCTTCTTTCACATTCTCTTCTATATAGAAGGCAGCCTGCTGGTGGCTGTTCTCGCCGTAGCGCATATCCTGCTTCTTAATGAAGTTCAGATTCAGCGTGCGTGGGAAGCGACCGGCGGCTTCTTTGCTTTCACCGTGGTAAGCCGGAACCATGCTGCCGAAGTAGTTGGCAATCATGCTGTCGTAGGCGGCTGTGTGTTCGAAGGCTTTGATAGCGAGGTCGAAACGGGTTGCAAGCAGAAGCGATCCTTCGTTGGCATCCATCTCTTTAATAATGGCGTCGTAGTCGCTGCTCTTGACCACGATTGCGACATCTTTATGGTTCTTCGCTGCGGAGCGCACCATCGTTGGGCCGCCGATATCGATGTTCTCAACTGCATCTTCCAGCGAGCAGCCTTCACGGGCAACGGTCTGGGCGAACGGATACAGGTTAACAACCACCATATCGATAGGTTGGATCTGATGTTCTTCCATAATGGCATCGTCCTGGCCGCGACGGCCCAGAATGCCACCATGTACTTTCGGATGCAGAGTCTTCACACGTCCATCCATCATCTCCGGGAAACCGGTGTAATCGGAAACTTCGGTCACCGGCAGACCCTTTTCTGCTAACAGTCGGGCAGTGCCTCCTGTAGATAGCAGTTCCACACCGCGTGCGGAAAGTGCCTGAGCGAATTCGACGATACCTGCTTTGTCAGAAACACTGAGCAGAGCGCGGCGGACTGGACGACGTTGTTGCATGGTAAATCCCCTGGATTTGACTATTACAGAGAGCGTTAGCTGAATTTTTCGCGAAAAACTCAGCTAACGCCCCTAACGGGGCATCTTTATTTTTCGCCCGCATTGTAACGAAAACGTTTGCGCAACGCTCGCGAATTTTTTTGTTTCGATGGTGAGCACCATTTCGATTGTGGTTAGCAGGTCAGGAATACAGAAATAACGCTTATGATTGTGGATAACTCTGTGCGTAAAAAGGTATAAATAGGGGTTTTGCTGGGGAATGCAGCAGTCAGTCATTTTTTTGCAATTTTTCTATTGCGGCCTCAGGAGAACTCCCTATAATGCGCCTCCATCGACACGGCGGATGTGAATCACTTCACACAAACAGCCGGTTCGGTTGAAGAGAAAAATCCTGAAATTCAGGGTTGACTCTGAAAGAGGAAAGCGTAATATACGCCACCTCGCGACAGTGAGCTGAAAGCCGCGTCGCAACTGCTCTTTAACAATTTATCAGACAATCTGTGTGGGCACTCGAAGATACGGATT
>NZ_PTRI01000033.1:0-32671 GCF_002965965.1 Escherichia sp. MOD1-EC5495 | reverse complement strand
CGTGGGTGAAAAAAGGTGAGCTGTATATGCAACGGAGGAAGAAACCCCGTTGCTGGAAGCCTGGAAAAAGTATCGGATGCTGCTAAACCGTGTGGACACTTCCGTAGCACCAGATATCGAGTGGCTTATTCAACCATAATAAACAGTATGTATATCATAGGTTATTAATTGTGAGTTTTTTCGGTGTGTTATTTGTTTGTTTGATGTTATGCTTTTGCGCCCCAAAAGGTTGTTTAGATGTATTTTATCAATTGATTTTCAATATCGTTTAATAAAGAAAAATTAAGCAAGCTGGATGTTGGTTTTTTGTTAATTGAATGGTTCTAATAATGTTTTTTTACTGTTGTTGAATGTGACTTGATAAGAAATGCAAGTAAAAATGATACTCTTTTTATTTTAAATTCAAACGGTTGACATATATATAGCAAGAGGTTTCAGGTGCGTTGTAGTGAGTTTATGTTAATAAAAAGCATAGTAATCGTTGAAAAAAATGTAACTTTGAAATACGTTAGAATAAAAAACAATATACATATAATAATTTAATCTTAAATGAAATTTATTAAAATTTGCAAACTATAATTTTGTGTATAAAAATATAAATGCACATCATCCTGATTATGATTGTGTATTTAATTGGTTGTTATTTGACTACTATCAACTTGTTTTAATTTTATGATAGGTGCAAGATGGATTATGTTTGCTCCGTAGTTTTCATCTGTCAATCATTTGATTTAATTATAAACAGGAGAGTTATCTCGTTCAAAAAAAATTCATTGTTTATTGTAAGCGACAAAATTAGAAGAGAGTTACCAGTATGCCCCTCTAAACTAAGAATTGTTGATATAGATAAGAAAACATGTTTATCCTTTTTTATCGACGTGAATAATGAGTTGCCTGGCAAATTTACTCTTGATAAGAATGGCTATATTGCTGAAGAGGAACCTCCATTATCGCTTGTTTTTTCTCTGTTTGAAGGGATTAAAATAGCAGACTCACACTCCCTTTGGTTAAAAGAAAGACTATGTATATCCTTACTTGCCATGTTCAAAAAACGCGAAAGTGTAAATTCATTTATACTAACAAATATAAATACATTTACCTGTAAAATTACTGGAATAATCAGTTTTAATATTGAGCGGCAATGGCATTTAAAAGATATTGCGGAATTGATTTATACGAGTGAAAGTTTAATAAAAAAAAGATTAAGGGATGAAGGAACGTCATTTACTGAAATATTGAGAGATACTAGGATGAGGTATGCAAAAAAACTCATAACTTCAAACTCTTATTCTATCAATGTCGTAGCCCAGAAATGTGGCTATAACAGTACTTCATATTTCATATGTGCATTTAAAGATTATTATGGTGTCACGCCATCTCATTATTTTGAGAAAATAATCGGCGTCACAGATGGAATAAACAAAACAATTGACTGATAATATTTATTACAAGTTGTCTACATGTTAATTATAATATTATACAGCGTGTTTTTTGATGTGATATTCTGGAACCATTAATTTGTAATTGGGTTGCTGTCGCCTATTTTATACACACTATAATTGATGGTTTTCTATGTGATTTAGTTAATAACCTTCTGGGTTTATTTTAAGGGTTAATTGTTACATTGAAATGGCTAGTTATTCCCCGGGGCGATTTTCACCTCGGGGAAATTTTAGTTGGCGTTCTTAAAATGTGTACTTAAGACCAGCAGTAGTGATGAAGTTATAGTTTTCTATGCCTGCTCCATTTTTGCTGTAGTCTGAAGTGTTATTATTGTGATCATAAAGTGAAGTATTACCTTTTTTATTCGTAACCCGATTCCATGCGCCTTCAACATAAACTTTTGCGTTAGGTGTGACGTAATAACCTGCATTGACTGCAACAGAATAGTAATTTTGGTCTTTGACCTTACTGCGATAAGTGATTCTTTTTCCCGGGTCATAGTGTTCATCGTTATCAGATGATTCCACCCAGCCGCTGTATTTAAATGTGCCACCTAGCTCAAAATCTTCATAACGATAACTTCCAGTCAAGCCAATGTAGGGCATTTTAAAACGTTGTTTGTAGCCGATTGCTCTTTCTCCATTCGGGAAGGAGCCGATATCATCTCTGAATCCCTCCTCAGAACTGTAGATATAGGAACCACCTCTGGCTGTAAAGCTATAACGGCTTTCCTGATATCCGGCCATGAGTCCCAGGCGGTAATTGGGTTCGTTGAGGAGCCAGCCTTTGATATTCAGATCAAATTCGTTGGCATAATTGAGTTGTGTATCAGGATGTCTACTTTCATCCGTCCAGGTTCCGGGGTTACTGGAATCCATCCAGTCCTGATCGACCATATTGCCACCTCGGCTGCCGAGTGTTGTCCAGCCAGCAGCCCCGATAGATATCTGAGGCATCAAATCCCAATTAATTGCACCTTTAATAATTGCAGCGTTATTGAATTTCCAGTCAAGTTGACTGACTTTTCGGCTTCCTTCTTCGGCTAGATAAACACGCTCTTTTGTTTTTCCGCTCAGAGTTCCAAGACTAATGTCCGCATTTATGTTGTCAGGAGTAAACGATAAAGTCTCGGTAGAAGCAAAAGAGTTGATCGCAATAGGGGTTGTCAGGACTATTCCCAGAAGTTTTGCCCGCATAAAAGTTCTCCATTCAATCGTTTTAATGATTGAATATGTATTTTTTATATCTAACTTAATGAGTCAATTACATATTGCTCCACTGTTTATATTTTGTTTAGTATTGAATGATTATCACAATGCGCTATCTGTTTTTGGTTTAATTATCTGTTATTGTTTCATATTGCGGTTTTACTGTGTGTTTTTTTATGATTTTGTGGTGCTTTTATCTATTTAAGTGCCATGCCTTTAGAGGCATATAAGCGAAAATAGCATGAGGTTTATCCTCAATTACTATGTTTTTTAGTACAAAAAAGAGGGACAAAACTGAGACACATAAGGCCTCACAAAGGTCTGCAAGGCCTCACATGTATTGAGATGTTAATAAAATGTAGGCTTGTAATTTTGATATAAATGGTAGATAAAACCTTTCCCCAAAATAAAAACGAACGTCAATGAAATCAAACGGTTGAATAAAGTTGATTTTGGCTAATAAAAAGACAATAAAATAATTTTTATCATTAAATATCAATGAATTGAACTTAATGTTTTTATATACTGCTGCGCCACATGGGCTGGACTGAAGCCGCAGACCTGATTGTTAAAGGTATGGAAGGCGCGATCAACGCCAAGACTGTAACCTATGACTTCGAACGTCTGATGGAAGGCGCTAAACTGCTGAAATGTTCAGAGTTTGGTGACGCGATCATCAAGAATATGTAATCACTACATGTGTTAAATATTATAACGGGCGTATAACACGCCCGTTTTTTTGTTAGCTTGCTAAGGGTTATCAAAACCCCCTGATAGTTTGGTGGGGCAGATAGCAGTTCTACTCATTGTGGCGATGCTTTTTTCTCCGGCCGAACCGTGGCTGATGGCATGTAGCTCAAGTACCTGACAGCGTAATACGGCACGTCTGCCGTCTGGTTAGTATTTGTAGCTACTGCGATGAACCCTGAACACGTGGCAGAGAGTGACCACAGGATAACGCGCCCTGAGTTTCCCGATTATCGAGAACTGTTCAAGGGAGCCGCATCAAGAGCACGGTAGCCTTTTTAAATATTTCGTTTTCCATTTCAATTCGTTGTCGCTTTTTCTTTAGCTCGCTTTTCCCGTATCTGTGATAAGTTAAGCGCAATGATAGACTTTTTATGTCTGTGTTAGGATATTAATACAAACCCGCAGATATACAGTTTTTTGCATCGATAATTCACAGGTAAATCCGAAAAAATCTTCGCCAGCGGACTGTCGGAGATGAAATGTTCAGCCTTGATTTATGCTCAGCAATTTCGGAAAACTGACTAGTTGATATATATAGTGTGGTCTGTAAACACACTGATTGTGAACGTCAATATCTTGTCAGGGTCTCACTACATAGTCGCAATGCATCATTCAGAACATTATAACTCTCCTGTGTAGCATCTTTTATACCAGTCTCCCTTATTGGTCTTCCTTCTGTTGAATATTCGATCCAGAATGAACCAGAGAAGTTTGACATTTTGTATGTTGCGAATTCTTTTGCATTAATAGGCAGCCTGGTGCCATTGAGATCCATTATATAACCACTTTCATGGATGGATCTGGAAAGGCAATTGATTATTTCGTTTATTGGTACACTACTGTCTAAGTGAGGATGCTCCATAACGGCTCCTGTGCAGAGAATACTTAGAAATATTATAAAAACATTTTTTTTCATAGTTAAGATATTTTTTAATGTTTTTGATATGTGGTCTATCGTGGTGATAGATATATCTGTTGAATCCTTTTGTTTCAAAATATGATGAAATTTTTGTTTTGATAATGGTTAAAGCCTTATTGTTTTTATAAGGTGATATAAATCATCAAAATATACAATACGATTAATGCCTTTATTGGATAAGAAAATATCAATTTTTATTTATAATGCGATAATGTAAACTGTATATATATGTTTCTAAGGGAGTAAATTCGTTTTTCTGGCTCTTTAGCTCAGTGGTGAGAACGAGCGACTCATAATCGCCTGGTCGCTGGTTCAAATCCAGCAAGGGCCACCAACCATACAGCCATTAGCTCAGCAGGCAGAGTCACTGACTTGTAACCAATGGGGCACCAGTTCAATTCAGGTAGTCGGTACCATGCGTTGGTGTTAAAAAATCATCGCATGGTGACTCCTCTGTGCGAAGGGGGAGATCAGCAGGCCGCTATCACTCCTTTTTCTTTATTTGAGCAAATTTTGATATTGTGCCGAAATAGTATAAATCTGCCGTTGAGTGGATTTTGTTGTTTCGGATACAGGAAAATCCGTAATTATCATATTCCGATAAAAAATTAATTGTATTTGATAAAATTATGTATTTTCGAGATTATGGTATTGATACCATTTTTCTTATTTGTTAAAAAAATACCTGCATGGTGAATCCCCCTGTGCGGAGGGGCATATCAGCAAGGTTGCAAATATCCTTCGGCTTTAGCGGCAATATTGCGGGTTCGGATGCTGATGCCGGACTCACCGGGAGGCACCCGGCACCATGCAGATGATGGAACATTGCGCATACAAAAACCTGCCCTTCTCCGGAAGGGCTTTTTTATGGGCAAGTATCATGAGTTATATATCGGATATTTTTATTGCCTTTCGATATTAGTTACAAGGTACAGGACTGTGCAATACCTGAACCTATATGTAATGTGTTGAATTCATAAGATTGCCAGTAGGCGCCCTTTTTATTTGCTGACGTTAGCCTCGTTGCTCACTGCAATCTGATTTATTCAATAGCCCTTCTTCAGGGTGATATCGATAATCAGAGGTATCAGAAGCTGAGGATGTTTCCTTTACGGATATGCAGCTGCGCCAGTGCGATGTTGCTGCACTTGATGCGAAATACACAAAGGAGTTAGCCGTTGCGAAAGCAGAATGCTGTGTATGTGGAGATCCCGTCGAAAATGAGCGTATCGAGGTTTATGGGCTATCTGAAGAGTAAACGCAGTCTGATGCTCTATGAGCATTTAGAGATCTAAAATTCAAATACAGGAACAGGGAATTTTGGTGTAGAAGTTATTATTGAGATACGCTGGGTAAGAACACAGCAAAGATACAAGAATATATAAAGCACCAGCTCGAAGAAGATAAAATTAGCGAACAATTATTGAACCCATATCCAGGCAGTTTGTTTACGGGTCGTAAGTAACAAAGTTGAATGCAAATGTTAGATCATATGCATCAGTTAGGGCGTGGCTGGAAACAGAACCTTATAGGCGTATCTGAAAAACCTCCGGCATAGCCGGAGGATATTTATAATTAGAGATTGGCAACGTTATGATAAACTTTTTGGACATCATCATCATCTTCGAGGGCATCAACAAGCCCTTCAAAGATTTCTAAATCTTCTGGTGAAAGTTCAACTTCTGATTGAGCAATCAATTCTAATTCTGTTGTTGAAAACTCAGTAATGCCGGCAGCTTTCAGAGCTGCAATTCCTTTGTGAAGATCTGTAGGTTCAGTATAAATAACGATGCTTCCTTCTTCTTCAGTTACATCACGAACATCTACTTCGGCATCGAGCAAGATTTCAAAAATATGGTCAGGATTTGTTCCTTTAAATACAATCACACCAGTATTGTCAAACATATAGCTGACAGAACCTGCTGCTCCAATATTTCCGCCTTTTTTATTGAAAATTGTGCGAATATTAGCAATTGTACGATTAACATTTGAAGTCAACGTTTCAGCGATAATCATTGAACCATTTGGTCCAAAGCCTTCATAACGTCCTTGTACGAACGTTTCATCTCCGCCACCTTTGGCTTTATCAATGGCTTTATCAATAACGTGTTTTGGAACTTGTGCCTGCTTCGCACGTTCAATAACGAATTTTAAAGATGTGTTTAATTCTGGGTCTGGTTCACCTTGTTTAGCGGCAGCATAGATTTCCACACCGAATTTTGCATATATTTTAGACGTTGCACCGTCTTTAGCCGTTTTTTTAGCAACAATATTGGCCCATTTACGTCCCACTGGAATGATCTCCTCGAAATTTATTTACATTACTGACAAGTTGATAACCTGTGTTTATTCGCCACATTATAGCATAACAGGGAAAAAACCGTCTATGAAAAATAAAATATGATAATGTTACAGATGTACTTTAATTTTATCAATGCTTAATAATTATTGATGAGCTGTTTTATAATTTATTTTGGTTTTCTTCTGTGTTTATTATTAATGGTTTGACCGCGACAGTAATGTCGCGGCATATTTGGTTTTACTACCTGGATATATTGTTGAGGATGACGATCGTACGGGGCTAATTAAATTTAAATTGGAGGTAGTCCATATTTAGCTCGGGCGCGATTACATGCCTCATTAATTTCACCATGCTCGCCTGACATGGCGAATTCGCTACATGTGGATGAGCGGTTTTTATATATTGTGCAGCAGGCGTTTTTTCCAGGCGTTCCTGCCAGGGCAATACAGCGTGGGTTCTTCTGGTTAGTACCGCGCATACATCGGTGGTAAGGGGATATCTGCTCAGTAAGATGAGCCGGTATGGTTCCGCCTGCATCATCAGCTTCGGCCCAGTAAAAAGAGACGCGGAAAAATGCACAACAGGCACCACACGCCATGCATGGATTCAGATTGCTCATAATTCACCAGTACTTCTATATAAATATCACAACAAAACCGCAGACACGACGTATAAAGGCGCGTGCCTGCGGCAGGCTGGCGAACTTTCTATAGTGCGAGTATTGAATGATTACCAGCCGTTATCAATTTTACATATCTATTTAGATATGACCAGACAAGTTGAATGCAACCAGGAAGAGTTAATCTTTACAATTTGTAACATGGGGTTGTGAAAAGAAAATATCTTACGTAACCAGAGTTCGCATTATATGGTTTCTATAGCCTGACTTGCTAAATAAGAATCTATCGCGCTCTTTCTAATTCTAACTGGTTATAGATGTTATCAGAAAAAGTTATTTCTCTGGTTTTCAGGAATGTAAAAAATCCACTTTTTGACTTGTACAATTTATATCACTGCTCTCGGTTTTTCACATTCATTCCAGTGACATTGCTGTATGTAATGGATCTGATTTTGGATGCCGCTATTGATGGATACAGTCTGTTATGAGCAGGTGCCGTGTGCTATTGAAGAAAAAGCTGGGTCGCGTAGAGTAACAATTTACACTGCCTTACCTCGGTATCACCTTTACTGTCCCCATCGACGTTGTACCAGTTCAGCATATCCTTACTCATTGATACAGTTAAGTATTAAAGGATGAGTACACAGAGAACGTTGCCTACCCAATATTCTTGTTCTGGTTTGTTGCTCAATACGTCTTCTCTGCCTTAGGGGCAATCAATTAACGCGCACTTGAGATTTTTATCCAACATTGAAGGTATTGCGGCATAGTGGGGTAAAATTTCATCAAGAACGTGGATATTTCTGATTCTCTCTACCATGCTCTCTGTAGACGCCAGATTGAGCGAATGAACAGAGAATAATGGCCCTGGGACACGCGAATGCGCAATACACTTATCCCCATCCTCGTTGCGGTGTGCCTGTTTATTACTGGCGTCTCTATTTTGAATATTCAGCTCTGGTATTCCGCAAAAGCAGAGAGTCTTGCAGGGGCGAAGTACGCCGCCAATAACATTAATCATATTCTTGAGGAAGCGTCACAGGCGACTCAAACGGCAATGGAAATTGCAGGGAAGAGGTGCGATCTGGATGAACAATATCAGCTAGGTACAGAAGCCGCGCTGAAACCCCATCTGCGGACGATCATCATTCTCAAACAAGGTGCAGTCTGGTGTACATCGCTGCCGGGTAATCGAGTACTGCTATCTCGTATTCCTGTGATACCTGACAGTAATTTGCTGTTGGCTCCGGCGCTTGACACTGTAAATAGATTACCCATTCTGCTCTATCAGATTCAGTTCGCTGAGACGCGTATTCTGGTGACTATTAGCGACCAGCATATCCGTGGGGCGCTCCATGTGCCGTTGAAGGGGGTGAAATATAGTTTGCGCGTGGGGGATAATATTATTGGGCCGTCGGGAGATGTGACAACTCTCAATGGCAGACATCAACTTTCTGGACGGGTTAACTCCACTGAATATCATTTCAGTATTATCTATAACCAGCCGCCACTATTTAGCTTTACCAGAATGATAGACAAAGGCTTGGGTATTTTGATATTCAGCTTGTTAATATCCTGTTCCGCTGCCTTTTTACTTGATAAATATTTCAATAAAACAGACACACCTGAAGAGATTCTGCGGAGGGCGATAAGTAATGGTGAGATTGTGCCTTTTTACCAACCGGTAGTTAATGGTCGGGAAGGGACGTTACGCGGCGTAGAAGTCCTTGCCCGATGGAAACATCCTCGTGGAGGATATATATCACCTGTAGCGTTTATTCCACTTGCTGAAAAATCAGGGTTGATAGTTCCGCTCACTCAAAGTTTGATGAGTCAGGTCGCCACACAAATGAACGCGATCGCCAGTAAACTGCCGGAAGGATTTCATGTTGGGATCAATTTTAGCGCCTCGCATATTATTTCGCCGACATTTGTTGAAGAATGTCTGAAATACCGCGACAGCTTCACTCGCCATGATTTGAATCTCGTTCTTGAAGTTACTGAGCGCGAAGCGTTGCATGTTGATGAAAATTTGGTTCAGCGATTGAACATTCTGCATGAAAATGGTTTTGTAATCGCGCTGGATGATTTTGGTACGGGCTACTCAGGACTTTCTTATCTCCATGATCTGCACATCGATTATATTAAGATTGATCACAGTTTCGTCGGTCGGGTCAATGCAGATCCTGATTCCACCCGGATTCTGGACTGTGTGCTGGATCTGGCGCGCAAACTTTCTATCAGTATTGTCGCCGAAGGCGTCGAGACGAAGGAGCAGCTCGACTATTTGAACCAGAATAATATTACGTTCCAGCAAGGGTACTATTTCTATAAACCGGTGACGTATATTGAACTTGTCAAAATTATTCTCTCAAAACCGAAGGTGAAAGTGGTTGTTGAGTGAATATTGCACTAATTGACATAACATGATGATATTTGGCTGAAAATTGATCAGCAAGGCGATGAAATGGTGCAATTGTAGACAGGTAATTAGCTCGTTGCTTCTTGTTACTATTGTTCATTATTTTGTTTGCTATAATTGTCTGAAGATTTTGTCAGGATCACCGTAAGTAGCATGAACAAAAGTAATAGCCTGGATTATTTCACTTTGTATATCATCTTTTCCATTGCGTTTATGCTGATCTCCATCCTGATTATCCTGGTCGCCAAACCCAGCATCTGGCTAGGAGAAGTGCTTGTTACCATAAATTTAATCAATGCACTGGTTTGGTTGGTAATCAATTTGCTTAACCGGTTAAGAGAGAAGCTGGTAAGCCAAAAGGATCAGCATTAATCCTTCTTTTCAATAAGTTTTGACACTCTGGGCTTACAGGATATTTAGTCTGGAATGCTTATAAATCCAATCAGTAGATGATTCATCTTTGAAACTGGAAAAACTGGTCAGGTTTAGTTTTGGGGAAATTACTCTGCGGTGAGGAGTGTGTATACGTATATGATTGCAGTAAAATAGTTTTTGATACAGTGAAAACTGACGGAATAAACCAAAGCCAAATACTAACACTTCATTTTTGTTTATAAGCATATCCATCCGCTAAAAATATACCGCGTCGAATAAATCGGCGCGGTACTACATTAACTATTATTTTTTGCCGATGGCACGCATGGTGTCATCAATTGCGGTAATTAACAGCATTTGCGGATCTTTAGCACAAACCTGATTCAGTTTTTCTACCACTTTGGCACTCAGTTCTGGAGATTGCTCAATTTTTAAATCACGGCTAGTAACGCTGGCATTACCCATTACCGCGACGATATCTGCAACCTGTGCGCTGTCAGTTTTTGCCATTTCGTTGGCTTCTGCGCAAGTAATGTAGGTTTCTGCCGGCAGGCCGTTCTTAATATTATAATCCTGCGCCCAGGTCATTGGTGCGAAAACAAACAGTCCAGCCAGTAAAGCAAATTTTTTCATCGTCATACCTTATTTCATTTTACCCAGAATGGCACCACCTGTACCACCAATCACAGCACCTTTAATCGCGCCTTCCAGACCATTGCCGGTCAGGACGCCTGTAACTGCGCCGACGGCCGCGCCTACTTTTGCGCCTTTACGGGCATTTTTACCATCGCGACCTTTTTCAGTTACTGCGCCAACACCTGCACCTACAGCAGCACCTTTCAGTACGCCATTTACACCATTGCCAGTCAGTAAGCCTACGCCTGCGCCTAACAATGCGCCTTTAGTGGTGCGATTCATATCCGCCATGGCTGGCGTGGAGCAGAGTAATATTGAGATGAGCCCGAAGGCGAGTGTTTTTTTCTTCAACTTAGATGTCCGGTATTAAGTAAGTTGCACACACAATAATTTCGTCTTCAATTAAGAGCAGCTTAACTAAAGAACGCTCGATATTATTCAGATCATTCAAAATGAGCGCGGTTTGTATAATAAGAGTTATGTTTTTTGCTTGAATGGGAATAATCTTAAATAAGAATTAACTCATTGATTTTGAATATCTTATTCAAGAAATGTCATCAAATGTTAACATTGCATTGCAAAGGTAAGGCAATCTGAAATATCAATATTATTGTGTAATTTATATGTGAACAATATTTATCAGAAAACGTAATGTCAGTGATTTTATTGTGGTGGCGATAATGTGAATTAGTGCGACTTAATTTGACGCTGGAGCTTGAAGGGGGAGTGTTACCGTTTATACAAAACAGGAGGTAATTCCCATTTTCTGTACTAACACCAAATGAGCGAACTCAACAGAGGGAAGGGGGCTGTGCCTGGACGCCGATGACAACATTACTTAATAGCGAACCGGGGAAGAGAAAAATTTAACCAGGGTGTAATCTGACAGATACCTGTATAAATAACCGGTAACTGTCAGATCGGACCTGAGCTAATACAGCTTATTTCAGCTCTTCTGCTTCCGGCAGGGTTACGTTCAACTCAAGAATGGAAATATCACCATCTTTTTGCTCAAGCTGTACGGTCACCATCTCGGGATCGATTTGTACGTATTTACAAATGACCTCAAGAATATCTTTACGCAACTGGGGCAGATAGTGTGGTTCTGCATCGCTGCGACGGCGTTCAGCAACAATAATTTGCAACCGTTCTTTTGCAATGTTGGCCGTGTTTTTCTTCCGTGAGAGAAAGAAATCGAGTAATGCCATAACTTATCCTCCGAACAAGCGTTTGAGGAAGCCTTTCTTCTCTTCTTCAATGAAGCGGAAAGGACGTTCTTCTCCCAACAGACGTTCTACGGTATCAGCGTAGGCTTTACCCGCATCGGCGTTGATATCGAGAATAACCGGTTCCCCCTGGTTAGAGGCGCGCAATACTGATTGATCCTCTGGGATCACGCCGACGAGCTTGATGCGCAGGATCTCCAGCACGTCTTCCATGCTCAACATGTCTCCTTTGTGCACGCGACCAGGGTTATAGCGCGTTAACAGCAGGTGCTCTTTAATGGGTTCTTCGCCGTTTTCTGCGCGACGTGATTTCGACGCCAGAATACCTAAAATACGGTCAGAGTCACGAACTGATGAGACTTCCGGGTTGGTGGTAATAATGGCCTCATCAGCGAAATAAAGAGCCATTAATGCACCGGTTTCAATACCCGCCGGTGAGTCACAAACGATAAACTCAAAGTCCATCGCTTTCAGGTCATCAAGAACTTTGGCCACCCCTTCGCGGGTGAGGGCGTCTTTATCGCGAGTTTGCGATGCCGGGAGAATATAGAGGTTATCAGTACGCTTATCCTTAATTAACGCCTGATTTAGCGTTGCATCGCCCTGAATGACGTTGACGAAATCGTAAACGACCCGGCGCTCGCAACCCATAATCAGGTCGAGATTACGCAAGCCGATATCAAAATCGATCACGACAGTTTTCTTTCCCTTCTGGGCCAAACCAGTGGCGATGGCCGCGCTGGAGGTTGTCTTTCCAACGCCCCCTTTCCCCGAAGTAACAACAATAATGCGTGCCATAAAAATTCCTTGTTAAAAAGGGATCAATTTAACGATTGAACGGTCAAAGCGTTTTCGACTAATTGCAGTCGTGCCGCTTTGCCATAAAATTCTGCTGGGATTTTATCGCTCAGCCAGTATTCACCGGCGATAGAGACCAGTTCTGCCATCAGACTCGTACAAAATATTTGTGCTTCCCGATCACCACTTGCCCCGGCTAGCGCACGACCGCGCATCATGCCATAGACATGAATGTTACCATCTGCGATCAATTCTGCCCCTGCGCTAACATGGCTTGTAACAATCAGATCACATTGTGGCGCATAAATGCGCTGACCGGAACGTACAGGGGTATCTATTAAGCGCGTTTTTGTGTCCGGTGTTGTATTTTTCGCAGGAACCTGGGGGGCCGGTGCTGGACGTGGCGCTTTTTCCTTTCCTTCAGTCAGGATTGGCAACCCCATCTTTTCGATTTCAGCTTTCAGCTTCGCATTTTTGCAGCCACTGACACCAATGATCCGCAAGCCTGTTGCTGAGATAGCTTTGTGCATTGCTGGCCAGTTGACCTGTTCTTCGAGGCCACTGACATTGAGTACGATGGGAGCATGATTTAAAAATGCCGGAGCCTGAGCGATTTTGTCTTCCAGCGCCTGATGAATAACCTTAGGTTCTGCCTCATGCAGATGAACCACAGATAAGGTGAAGCTGCTACCTTTAAGCTCGATTGGCGTGTTTGACATCCTGGCCTTACTCAATTAGCTAATTACCATCATCATCAGCGTGCGATGATATTACGAAGACTATAAGGCATGTTATAGTCTGGATTATATTGAGGCAAGTCACCCCCCCATTTATTCAGAGTAAAATTATGTTTTGTGTGATCTATCGAAGTAGTAAACGTGACCAGACCTATTTATATGTTGAAAAAAAAGACGACTTTTCACGTGTTCCAGAGGAGCTGATGAAAGGTTTTGGTCAACCGCAACTTGCGATGATTCTTCCATTGGACGGGAGAAAGAAACTGGTAAATGCCGATATTGAGAAAGTTAAACAGGCCTTAGCTGAGCATGGCTATTATCTTCAATTGCCACCACCTCCTGAGGATTTGCTGAAGCAACATCTTTCTGTGATGGCGAAAAATACAGACAGCACTAAAAAATAACCAATATCCGGCGGTGTCATCATATTTGTCGGAGCGGGTTTTAAGATCCACGATGAAGTGAGAGGAGCGTTATGTATCAACATCACAACTGGCAAGGTGCGCTGCTGGATTATCCGGTGAGTAAAGTAGTTTGTGTTGGCAGTAATTATGCCAGGCATATTAAAGAGATGGGGAGTGAAGTGCCTGAAGAGCCAGTGTTGTTCATTAAACCTGAAACGGCACTGTGCGATCTGCGCCAGCCATTGGCTATCCCCTCAGATTTCGGTGCGGTTCATCATGAAGTGGAACTGGCAGTGTTGATTGGCGCGACGCTACGTCAGGCCACGGAAGAGCATGTGCGAAAAGCTATTGTGGGTTACGGCGTGGCGCTCGATCTGACATTACGTGATATTCAGGCAAAAATGAAGAAAGCCGGGCAGCCGTGGGAAAAGGCCAAAGCGTTTGATAACTCTTGTCCACTTTCCGGGTTTATTCCCGCCGCAGAGTTCACTGGCGATCCGCAAAATATATCGCTGGGGCTGAGCGTAAACGGCGAACAACGCCAACAAGGTACGACTGCGGACATGATCCATAAAATCGTTCCGCTGATTGCTTATATGAGCAAGTTTTTTACCCTCAAGGCCGGTGATGTTGTGTTAACAGGCACGCCTGATGGTGTCGGCTCGCTACACAGTGGCGATGAACTGACTGTTACTTTCGATGGTCATTCTTTGACAACTCGCGTTTTGTAATACTTTTTTGCCGCCTGAATGAGGCGGCAAAACTTGCATCGCTGTGCCAGACTGGTTATAAGGTGCGTTTTAACGTAATGGCGGAACACCTGATGAGCGATATACCTTTCTGGCAAAGTAAAACCCTTGATGAAATGAGCGATGCTGAATGGGAGTCGTTGTGTGATGGTTGTGGTCAGTGCTGCCTGCATAAACTGATGGATGAAGACACCGACGAAATCTACTTCACTAACGTCGCTTGCCGTCAGCTTAATATTAAAACCTGTCAATGTCGGAACTACGAACGCCGCTTCGAGTTTGAACCCGACTGCATTAAATTAACCCGCGAAAACCTGCCAACATTCGAATGGCTACCGATGACCTGTGCTTATCGGTTGCTGGCGGAAGGGAAGACATTGCCAGAGTGGCATCCGCTGATGACTGGTTCGAAAGCGGCAATGCACGGTGAGCGAATCTCTGTACGTCATATTGCAGTGAAAGAATCAGAAGTGATCGACTGGCAGGATCATATACTCAATAAACCGGACTGGGCGCAGTGAGTAGTTGAAACAGAAGGGGTTACTTTCTCGTTTTGAACGGGGCACTGTTGGTGCATCAGAACTGAAATTTACATCCAGAATTGCCAGGGGATTGTCATTATTATTTGCCCCCAATGCGAACAGAAAAATGCCCCTCTGTGCAGTAATGAAGATTGGATTTACTCCTGCACTTAATGCCCGGCGAGCAAATGTGCTGCAATTCATACACCTTACGAACTTATACTGATACTCCTATTTCTCGGTGCTACATTCCTGTATTTATTGCCAGTTTCCAGAGACTGCTTATCTGCTCACTCACGTTTTTTCGAGAGAACGATGATATTTTTCGCGGGTTAGTGGATCTGGTTTCGCTTTTTCGTGGAGAAATAACTGCAAAGGAAAATTCTTAATATCGTCGTTTAATTTGTCGAATGCGGACATGGATTTTATGCAGACCATATAAACATTCTCTGGTCGCTCGTTCTTACAGAATGGTTTTTTGGTGATACTCGTAATGCGGTGACCTGGTCGATGAAACTGGCACTGTATAGTGCCAGTCGCAATTTAGTTGGCTTGCTTTTTCATCATACTGATAATAAACAACAGCGCCGCACACAGCACCACCGACGGGCCTGCTGGCGTATCGTAAAACGCGGAAAAGGTTAAACCACCAGTTACGGCAATCATCCCCACCAAAACCGCGACACCAGCCATCTGCTCCGGCGTGCGGGCAAAACGACGTGCAGTAGCCGCAGGAATAATCAGCAGCGAGGTAATAATCAACGCGCCGACAAATTTCATTGCCACGCCAATCGTCAATGCCGTCACCAGCATCAACAATAATTTTACGCGCTGTAATTTTACGCCATCGACAAACGCCAGATCCGGGCTAATCGTCATCGACAGTAAATTGCGCCATTGCCAGAACAGAATTGCCAGCACGATGACCACGCCAATCGCAATGGAGATAAGATCTTCCGGCGTCACTGCCAGCAAATCACCGAACAGATATGCCATCAAGTCAACGCGAATGTTAGACATCAGGCTGACGACGACCAGACCCAGAGACAAAGCACTGTGCGCCATAATTCCCAATAATGTATCGATCGCCAGTTGTGGGCGCTTTTCCAGCCATACCAGACCGCCCGCCAGCAGCAGCGTAACCGCAATCACTGCATAGAAAGGATTCACATCCAGTAGCAGGCCAAACGCGACGCCAAGTAAAGATGCATGCGCCAGCGTGTCGCCGAAATAAGACATACGGCGCCAGACAACAAACGAACCCAGCGGACCTGCAGCACAGGCCAGCATGATCCCGGCTAACCAACCAGGAAATAATAATTCAATCATGAGCGATCATTTCCCCGACGCAGAATAATCCGCCCCTGTAAATCATGGCGGTGATTATGATGATGGCGATATATACCCAGCTGCTCAGCACCGCGAGGTCCAAACATCGAAATAAATTCTGGATGCAGGGAAACGACTTCCGGTGTGCCGGAACAACAGATGTGGTGATTGAGGCAAAGTACTTCATCGGTTTTTGCCATTACCAGATGCAGATCGTGAGAAACCATTAATACGCCACAATCCAGTTCGCGACGCAGTTGATCAATGAGGTCGTACAACGCAACCTGACCATTTACATCCACGCCTTGAGTGGGTTCATCCAGCACTAATAATTGCGGTTGATTTAACAACGCGCGCGCCAGCAGTACACGCTGCGTTTCGCCGCCAGAGAGCTTTTGCATTGGCGCGTCAATCAGATGCCCGGCCTGAACGCGTTTCAGTGCGGGCAGAATGTCTTCTTTATATGTACCGGGGCGTAAGCGTAAAAAACGGTTTACGGTCAGTGGCAACGTGGTGTCGAGATAGAGCTTTTGCGGCACGTAGCCGATACGCAGTTTTCCGTGGCGCTTGATAACACCTTCATCTGGTGTTACCAGCCCGAGCACAACCCGCACCAGCGTCGACTTACCTGCGCCGTTCGGCCCAAGTAAGGTCAAAATTTTTCCAGGTTTAAGTTCCAGCGACACATCAGAGAGGACGCGGCGTTGGCCAAAAGAAACCGAGACATTTTCCAGGGAAACCAGACTTGTCATGTTAATTTTAGTCTTGCAGTAGTCATGAAATGTTATAATATCACACTTCTTGTATTCATTACGATGATTGGTCGCATTATGTTACATAAAAAAACGCTTCTTTTCGCAGCATTATCCGCCGCTCTCTGGGGTGGTGCAACACAGGCGGCAGATGCCGCCGTTGTTGCTTCGCTTAAACCTATTGGATTCA
Source organism: Escherichia sp. MOD1-EC5495 (assembly GCF_002965965.1). Lineage (NCBI taxonomy): Bacteria > Pseudomonadati > Pseudomonadota > Gammaproteobacteria > Enterobacterales > Enterobacteriaceae > Escherichia > Escherichia sp. MOD1-EC5495. The sequence continues at coordinate 15,291 of NZ_PTRI01000033.1, read as the reverse complement.
TCGCTTCCGCCATTGCTGATGGGGTAACAGAGACTGAAGTATTACTGCCTGATGGTGCTTCTGAACACGATTATTCACTGCGTCCATCGGATGTAAAACGCTTACAGAACGCGGACTTAGTCGTCTGGGTTGGCCCGGAGATGGAAGCGTTTATGCAAAAGCCGGTGAGCAAATTACCTGAGGCGAAACAGGTAACGATTGCGCAGCTAGATGATGTGAAACCGATGCTGATGAAAAGTATTCACGGCGATGATGATGATCATAACCACGCGGAAAAAAGTGACGAAGATCACCATCACGGCGATTTCAACATGCATCTTTGGCTCTCCCCAGAGATAGCGCGGGCTACAGCGGTTGCAATCCATGAAAAATTAGTGGAACTTATGCCGCAAAGTCGAGCCAAACTTGACGCCAACCTGAAGGATTTTGAGGCACAATTAGTTGCAACCGATAAACAGGTTGGTAATGAGCTCGCGCCGCTCAAGGGAAAAGGTTATTTCGTTTTTCATGATGCTTACGGCTACTTCGAAAAACAATTCGGACTGACACCGCTTGGTCATTTTACCGTTAACCCAGAGATTCAACCGGGCGCGCAGCGTTTACATGAAATAAGAACACAGTTGGTTGAGCAAAAAGCAACCTGCGTTTTTGCTGAACCACAGTTCAGGCCAGCGGTCGTTGAAAGCGTCGCACGAGGGACATCCGTTCGTATGGGAACGTTGGATCCCCTTGGGACGAATATCAAACTGGGTAAAACAAGCTATTCAGAATTTCTGAATCAATTAGCCAACCAGTACGCGAGCTGCCTGAAAGGAGATTAATGAGGAAGTGATTACGTGCAACAGATAGCCCGCTCTGTCGCCCTGGCGTTTAATAATTTACCGCGACCACACCGCGTTATGTTGGGGTCGCTCACCGTTCTTACTCTGGCCGTCGCTGTCTGGCGGCCCTATGTTTACCACCGCGACGCCACGCCAATTGTCAAAACTATTGAGCTGGAACAAAACGAAATCCGTTCACTTTTACCTGAAGCCAGTGAACCGATTGATCAAGCCGCACAAGAAGATGAAGCCATTCCGCAAGATGAACTGGACGACAAGATCGCCGGAGAAGCGGGTGTGCATGAATATGTTGTTTCCACAGGCGATACGCTAAGTAGCATCCTCAATCAATATGGTATTGATATGGGTGATATCACCCAACTGGCTGCTGCGGATAAAGATCTGCGTAACCTGAAAATTGGTCAACAACTCACCTGGACATTAACCGCAGAGGGCGATTTACAACGTCTGACCTGGGAAGTTTCTCGTCGGGAAACGCGTACCTATGACCGCACTGCAGCAAACGGTTTTAAAATGACCAGCGAAATGCAGCAAGGGGAGTGGGTTAATAATCTACTGAAAGGCACTGTAGGGTCGAGCTTTGTTGCCAGCGCCAGAAGTGCTGGTTTAACCAGTGCTGAAGTGAGCGCAGTGATTAAAGCGTTACAGTGGCAGATGGACTTTCGGAAGGTTAAAAAAGGCGATGAATTTGCGGTATTAATGTCACGTGAAATGCTTGATGGCAAACGTGAACAAAGCCAGTTACTGGGCGTACGTTTGCGTTCTGAAGGTAAAGATTACTACGCTATCCGTGCCGAAGATGGCAAGTTCTATGATCGTAACGGTACTGGTCTGGCGAAAGGATTCTTGCGATTCCCGACGGCGAAGCAGTTCCGTATCTCGTCTAACTTTAACCCGCGTCGTCTGAACCCGGTAACAGGCCGCGTTGCGCCGCACAGGGGCGTTGATTTCGCGATGCCACAGGGTACGCCGGTACTTTCGGTGGGTGACGGTGAAGTGGTTGTAGCCAAACGCAGTGGCGCCGCAGGTTATTATGTTGCGATCCGTCATGGCCGCACCTATACCACGCGTTATATGCACCTGCGCAAGATTCTGGTGAAACCGGGGCAGAAGGTAAAACGTGGCGATCGTATCGCGCTTTCTGGTAATACCGGGCGTTCAACCGGGCCGCATTTGCACTATGAAGTATGGATCAACCAGCAGGCCGTAAACCCGCTGACGGCGAAACTGCCGCGTACCGAAGGGCTGACTGGCTCCGATCGCAGTGAGTTCCTGGCGCAGGCCAAAGAGATTGTGCCGCAGCTACAGTTTGATTAATTAACACCCATTCGCAGCCGGTACGCAGTCAGTACCGGCTTTTTTATTTGGTGCGGGGCAAGTTGCGCCGCTACACTATCAGCAGATTGATATTTGCCTTATCCGAAACTGGAAAAGCATGGAAACGAAAAAAAATAATAGTGAATACATTCCTGAGTTTGATAAATCCTTTCGCCATCCGCGTTACTGGGGAGCCTGGTTGGGTGTGGCGGCGATGGCCGGCATTGCCTTAACCCCTCCGAAATTCCGCGATCCCATTCTGGCGCGGCTGGGACGTTTTGCCGGACGATTGGGTAAAAGCTCACGTCGTCGTGCGTTAATCAATCTGTCTCTTTGCTTTCCAGAACGTAGCGAAGCTGAACGCGAAGCGATTGTGGATGAGATGTTTGCCACAGCGCCGCAGGCGATGGCGATGATGGCAGAACTGGCGATACGCGGGCCGGAAAAAATTCAGCCGCGCGTAGACTGGCAGGGACTGGAAATCATCGAAGAGATGCGGCGTAACGACGAGAAAGTGATCTTTCTGGTGCCGCACGGCTGGGCGGTAGATATCCCCGCGATGCTGATGGCCTCGCAAGGGCAGAAAATGGCGGCGATGTTCCATAATCAGGGCAATCCGGTTTTTGATTATGTCTGGAACACCGTGCGTCGTCGTTTTGGCGGTCGTCTACATGCGAGGAATGACGGCATAAAACCGTTCATCCAGTCGGTTCGTCAGGGGTACTGGGGCTATTATTTGCCCGATCAGGATCATGGCCCGGAGCACAGTGAATTTGTTGATTTCTTTGCAACCTATAAAGCGACGCTGCCCGCGATTGGTCGTCTGATGAAAGTGTGTCGTGCGCGTGTCGTACCGTTGTTTCCGATTTATGACGGCAAGACACATCGTTTGACGATTCAGGTGCGCCCGCCGATGGATGACTTGTCAGAGGCAGATGACCATACCATTGCGCGGCGGATGAATGAAGAAGTCGAGATTTTTGTTGGTCCGCGACCAGAGCAATACACCTGGATTTTAAAATTGCTCAAGACACGCAAACCGGGCGAAATCCAGCCGTATAAACGCAAAGATCTTTATCCCATCAAATAGAAAAAGCCTCTCACGAAGAGAGGCTTTCGTCTGATGATAAGTTCAAGTTTGCTTCAGAAAATTCGAAATTAGTTGAATTATCATTGAATTGCAGGCCGGACAAGGCGTTCTCACCGTATCCGGCAATGTACTTACTCTACGGTTAAAATACGCGTGGTATTGGTAGAACCCACGGTACTCATCACATCGCCCTGGGTGACAATTACCAGGTCACCAGACATCAGGTAGCCCTTATCGCGCAGCAGATTTACCGCTTCGCTGGCAGCAACCACGCCATCATTCGCGCTGTCAAAATAGACCGGCGTTACACCACGATAAAGCGCAGTCAGATTCAGGGTGCGCTCATGGCGAGACATCGCAAAAATCGGCAGTCCGGAGCTGATACGGGAAGTCATCAGCGCGGTACGACCTGATTCGGTCATGGTGATGATAGCGGTAACACCTTTCAGGTGGTTAGCCGCATACATCGCGGACATGGCGATAGCTTCTTCCACATTGTCGAACTGAACGTCCAGACGATGTTTAGACACGTTGATGCTTGGGATTTTTTCCGCACCCAGGCAAACGCGCGCCATGGCTGCAACGGTTTCTGACGGATACTGACCCGCAGCGGTTTCTGCAGACAACATTACTGCGTCAGTACCATCCAGCACGGCGTTTGCCACGTCCATAACTTCGGCACGAGTCGGCATTGGGTTGGTAATCATTGACTCCATCATCTGGGTCGCAGTGATTACCGCACGGTTCAGCTGACGCGCGCGACGAATCAACGCTTTCTGAATGCCGACCAGTTCAGGATCGCCAATTTCTACGCCGAGGTCGCCACGTGCAACCATCACCACGTCAGAGGCGAGAATAATGTCGTCCATCGCGTCCTGGCTGCAAACGGCTTCTGCACGTTCAACCTTGGCGACAATTTTCGCATCACAACCTGCGTCGCGCGCCAGACGGCGAGCATAGTTCAGATCTTCGCCGCAGCGAGGGAAGGAGACAGCCAGGTAATCCACGCCAATCAGCGCCGCAGTCTGGATATCTGCTTTATCTTTCTCGGTCAGTGCTTCAGCCGACAGGCCGCCGCCGAGTTTGTTGATCCCTTTATTGTTGGAGAGAGGGCCGCCGACGGTCACTTCGGTGAACACTTTCATGCCCTGGACTTCCAGCACTTTTAACTGAACGCGACCGTCGTCGAGCAGCAAAATATCGCCAGGCACGACGTCAGCAGGCAATCCTTTATAGTCGATACCGACTTTTTCTTTATCGCCTTCACCTTTCCCCAGGTTGGCGTCCAGCAGGAATTTATCCCCAATATTGAGGAATACCTTACCTTCTTTAAAGGTAGATACACGAATCTTTGGCCCCTGAAGGTCACCCAGAATAGCCACATGACGCCCCAGTTTTGCGGCAATTTCACGAACTTTATCCGCGCGCATTTTGTGATCTTCAGGCGAGCCGTGAGAAAAGTTCATACGTACAACGTTTGCGCCGGCAGCGATAACTTTTTCAAGGTTATTATCGCGATCAGTAGCAGGGCCTAACGTGGTAACGATTTTGGTTCTGCGAAGCCTTCTGGACATGTAATACTCCGTTGACTGAAACAACAAGGTGTTGCTTGAACATGAAATCCGAATGAAATAAAGCCATTTTGGCGATAAATTAATCTCATTCGGATGTCGTATAAGATTAGAACAGTGGCAATCGTTTTAACGATCGTCACTTAAATTAAGTAACTGCTTATCAAAACGCGATTCCTTGAGAGCTTCCTTGACCCGCTTCAAGTTATCTCTGAATTTTGCGCCGCGTCGCAAAGTAAATCCTGTTGCCAGCACATCTATCACGGTCAACTGGGCAAGTCGAGAGACCATGGGCATATAAATGTCAGTATCTTCCGGTACGTCGAGGGTAATTGCCAGCGTTGCTTCCCGGGCGAGTGGTGTACCAGCAGAGGTGAGGGCAATCACCATTGCGTCGTTTTCCCGCGCCAGCTGCGCCAGTTCAACCAGATTTTTGGTCCTGCCGGTGTGGGAAATCAACACAACGACGTCTCCATCGCTACAGTTCATACAACTCATTCGCTGCAGTACGATATCGTCCGAGTAGATCACCGGAACATTGAAGCGAAAAAACTTATTCATTGCATCGTGAGCAACAGCGGCAGAAGAACCTAACCCGAAAAAGGCAATTTTCTTCGCCTGGGTGAGGAGATCAACAGCGCGATTGACGGCGGACTTATCCAGCGAGTGGCGGACGTGATCGAGAGTAGCCATTGCCGACTCAAATATTTTCCCTGTGTATGATTCAACGCTGTCATCTTCACTGACGTTGCGATTAACATAGGGTGTGCCATTAGCCAGACTTTGCGCCAGATGCAGTTTAAAATCAGGAAAACCGCGAGTGTCCATGCTGCGACAGAAACGATTGACTGTAGGTTCGCTAACATTGGCTTCCAGTGCCAGCGCAGCAATACTCGAATGGATCGCGTTGTCGGGCGAGACAAGAATGACCTCGGCAACTTTGCGTTCTGATTTGCTCAAATGTTCCAGCTGAGACTGGATTTTTTCCAGCATATTCATGATGTAAAGAGACTCACGGGTAATGACGATTTCCACACTGAAAGAAATCGAAATGCAGTTTTGTCAGATATTACGCCTGTGTGCTGTGTTAATGACAAAAGCAGATAAAAAAGTTGTTATTTTTTTTCATAACATGATCAGTGTCAGATTTTTACCCAAAGGAAAACGATGGTTTTTTTATCAGTTTTGCCGCACTTTACGCGCTTTTGCCGTAATCGCACGGGTGGATAAGCGTTTACAGTTTTCGCAAGCTCGTAAAAGCAGTACAGTGCACCGTAAGAAAATTACAATTATACCCAGGCTTAAGTACCGGGTTAGTTAACTTAAGGAGAATGACATGGCGGTAACGCAAACAGCCCAGGCCTGTGACCTGGTCATTTTCGGCGCGAAAGGCGACCTTGCGCGTCGTAAATTGCTGCCTTCCCTGTATCAACTGGAAAAAGCCGGTCAGCTCAACCCAGACACCCGGATTATCGGCGTAGGGCGTGCTGACTGGGATAAAGCGGCATATACCAAAGTTGTCCGCGAGGCGCTCGAAACTTTCATGAAAGAAACCATTGATGAAGGTTTATGGGACACCCTGAGTGCGCGTCTGGATTTTTGTAATCTCGACGTCAATGATACGGCTGCATTCAGTCGTCTCGGTGCGATGCTGGATCAAAAAAATCGTATCACCATTAACTACTTTGCCATGCCTCCTGGCACCTTTGGTGCAATCTGCAAAGGGCTGGGTGAGGCGAAACTGAACGGCAAACCGGCACGCGTGGTGATGGAAAAACCGCTGGGTACGTCGCTGGCGACCTCGCGTGAAATCAACGATCAGGTAGGCGAATACTTCGAGGAGTGTCAGGTTTACCGTATCGACCACTATCTGGGTAAAGAAACGGTACTGAACCTGCTGGCGCTGCGTTTTGCTAACTCACTGTTTGTGAACAACTGGGACAATCGCACCATTGATCATGTTGAGATCACGGTGGCAGAAGAGGTTGGGATCGAAGGGCGCTGGGGCTATTTCGATAAAGCCGGTCAGATGCGCGATATGATCCAGAACCACCTGCTACAAATTCTCTGCATGATTGCGATGTCTCCGCCGTCTGACCTGAGTGCCGATAGCATCCGGGATGAAAAAGTGAAAGTACTTAAGTCGCTGCGCCGCATTGATCGCTCTAACGTGCGTGAAAAGACGGTGCGTGGGCAGTACACCGCAGGTTTTGCGCAGGGCAAAAAAGTGCCGGGTTATCTGGAAGAAGAGGGCGCGAACAAGAGCAGCAATACAGAAACCTTCGTGGCGATCCGCGTCGACATTGATAACTGGCGCTGGGCCGGTGTGCCATTCTACCTGCGTACTGGTAAACGTCTGCCGACTAAATGCTCTGAAGTGGTGGTCTATTTCAAAACGCCAGAACTGAATCTGTTTAAAGAATCCTGGCAGGATCTGCCGCAGAACAAACTGACTATCCGTTTGCAACCCGATGAGGGTGTGGATATCCAGGTACTGAATAAAGTCCCGGGTCTTGACCACAAACATAACCTGCAAATCACTAAGCTGGATCTGAGCTATTCAGAAACCTTTAATCAGACACATCTGGCTGATGCTTACGAACGTCTGTTGCTGGAAACGATGCGCGGTATTCAGGCATTGTTTGTGCGTCGCGATGAAGTAGAAGAAGCGTGGAAATGGGTGGATTCTATTACTGAAGCCTGGGCGATGGACAACGATGCACCGAAACCGTATCAGGCCGGAACCTGGGGACCTGTTGCCTCGGTGGCGATGATTACTCGTGACGGTCGTTCCTGGAATGAGTTTGAGTAATATCTCGACTTATCCTTACGGGTTATTTTACCGGTAACATGATCTTGCACAGATTGTAGAGTAATTTTTACACTTTTGAGCCTCGTGTGGATTCACCCACGAGGCTTTTTTTATTACACTGACTGAAACGTTTCTGCCCTATGAGCTCCGGTTACAGGCGTTTCAGTCATAATTTTCCTGAATGAAACGCGTTGTGAATCATCCTGCTCTGACAACTCAATTTCAGGAGCCTTTATGAATCCACAATTGTTACGCGTAACAAATCGAATCATTGAACGTTCGCGCGAGACTCGCTCTGCATACCTCGCCCGGATCGAACAAGCGAAAACTTCGACCGTTCATCGTTCGCAGTTGGCATGTGGTAACCTGGCACACGGTTTCGCTGCCTGCCAGCCAGAAGACAAAGCCTCTCTGAAAAGCATGTTGCGTAACAATATTGCTATCATCACCTCCTACAACGACATGCTCTCTGCCCACCAGCCTTATGAACACTACCCGGAGATTATTCGTAAAGCACTGCATGAAGCCAACGCGGTCGGCCAGGTTGCAGGTGGTGTTCCGGCTATGTGCGATGGTGTAACCCAGGGGCAGGACGGCATGGAACTGTCGCTGCTAAGCCGCGAAGTGATTGCAATGTCTGCGGCGGTGGGGCTGTCCCATAATATGTTTGATGGCGCGCTGTTCCTCGGCGTGTGCGACAAGATTGTCCCTGGGCTTACGATGGCGGCTTTGTCGTTCGGTCATCTGCCTGCGGTATTTGTGCCATCAGGTCCAATGGCAAGCGGGTTGCCAAATAAAGAAAAAGTACGTATTCGCCAGCTTTATGCCGAAGGCAAAGTGGATCGTATGGCGCTGCTGGAGTCAGAAGCTGCGTCTTATCATGCGCCGGGAACATGTACTTTCTACGGTACTGCCAACACCAACCAGATGGTGGTGGAGTTTATGGGGATGCAGTTGCCAGGCTCTTCTTTTGTTCATCCGGATTCTCCGCTGCGCGATGCTTTGACCGCTGCCGCTGCGCGTCAGGTTACACGCATGACCGGTAATGGTAATGAATGGATGCCGATCGGTAAGATGATCGATGAGAAAGTGGTGGTGAACGGTATTGTTGCACTGCTGGCGACCGGCGGCTCCACTAACCACACAATGCATCTGGTGGCGATGGCGCGTGCGGCGGGTATTCAGATTAACTGGGATGACTTCTCTGATCTTTCTGATGTCGTACCGCTGATGGCGCGTCTCTACCCGAACGGTCCGGCTGATATTAACCACTTCCAGGCGGCAGGTGGTGTACCGGTGCTGGTGCGTGAACTGCTCAAGGCGGGTCTGCTGCATGAAGATGTCAACACGGTAGCGGGTTTTGGCCTTTCGCGTTATACCCTCGAACCGTGGCTGAATAACGGTGAGCTGGACTGGCGCGAAGGCGCAGAAAAATCGCTCGACAGCAATGTGATTGCTTCCTTCGAGCAGCCTTTCTCTCATCATGGCGGGACAAAAGTGTTAAGCGGTAACCTGGGCCGTGCGGTTATGAAGACCTCTGCCGTACCGGTAGAAAACCAAGTGATTGAAGCGCCTGCGGTTGTTTTTGAAAGCCAACATGACGTTATGCCTGCCTTTGAAGCGGGTTTGCTGGACCGCGATTGTGTCGTTGTTGTCCGTCATCAGGGGCCAAAAGCGAACGGAATGCCAGAATTACATAAACTCATGCCGCCACTTGGTGTATTATTGGACCGGTGTTTCAAAATTGCGTTAGTTACTGATGGACGACTCTCCGGTGCTTCAGGTAAAGTGCCGTCAGCTATCCACGTAACACCAGAAGCCTACGATGGCGGGCTGCTGGCAAAAGTGCGCGACGGGGACATCATTCGTGTGAATGGACAGACAGGCGAACTGACGCTGCTGGTAGACGAAGCGGAACTGGCTGCTCGCGAACCGCACATTCCTGACCTGAGCGCGTCACGCGTGGGAACAGGACGTGAATTATTCAGCGCCTTGCGTGAAAAACTGTCCGGTGCCGAACAGGGCGCAACCTGTATCACTTTTTAAGACGACAAATTTGTAATCAGGCGAGAGAAAACTCTGATGAAAAACTGGAAAACAAGTGCAGAATCAATCCTGACCACCGGCCCGGTTGTACCGGTTATCGTGGTAAAAAAACTGGAACACGCGGTGCCGATGGCAAAAGCGTTGGTTGCTGGTGGGGTGCGCGTTCTGGAAGTGACTCTGCGTACCGAGTGTGCAGTTGATGCTATCCGTGCTATCGCCAAAGAAGTGCCTGAAGCGATTGTGGGTGCCGGTACGGTGCTGAATCCACAGCAACTGGCAGAAGTGACCGAAGCGGGTGCACAGTTCGCAATCAGCCCGGGTCTGACTGAGCCACTGCTGAAAGCGGCGACTGAAGGTACAATTCCTCTGATCCCAGGGATCAGCACTGTTTCCGAACTGATGCTGGGTATGGACTACGGCCTGAAAGAGTTCAAATTCTTCCCGGCTGAAGCTAACGGCGGCGTGAAAGCCCTGCAGGCGATCGCAGGTCCGTTCTCCCAGGTGCGTTTCTGCCCGACTGGTGGTATTTCTCCGGCTAACTACCGTGATTACCTGGCGCTGAAAAGCGTACTGTGCATCGGTGGTTCCTGGCTGGTTCCGGCGGATGCACTGGAAGCGGGCGATTACGACCGTATTACTAAACTGGCGCGTGAAGCAGTAGAAGGCGCTAAGCTGTAAAAGTTAAAAATGCCCGATTGTGAATCGGGCATTTTTGTCGCTTGCTTTTAACAGATTTAACCTTGCACTTTCACCTGACCGGCGGCGTGCTTCGCGCGTTCAATCGCCTCATCAACACTCTCTGCAGTCGCCAGAGCCACACCCAGACGACGGCTGCCATCAATTTCCGGCTTACCAAATAATCTAATCTGTAAACCTGCGCCTACGGCATTCTGCACATTATCAAACGTGACATTCTGACTGGTCAGTTGCGGCAGGATAACGGCTGAAGCGGCTGGACCATACTGGCGGATCTCACCAACAGGCAGTCCAAGGAACGCGCGTACATGCAGGGCAAACTCTGAGAGATCCTGAGAAATTAACGTCACCATCCCGGTGTCATGCGGGCGAGGGGAGACTTCACTGAAAATCACCTCATCACCACAGACAAACAACTCGACACCAAACAGCCCATAACCGCCCAGCGCCAGCACTACTTTACGGGCAATCTCCTGCGCACGTTCAAGGGCAAGTGGGCTCATTTGCTGCGGTTGCCATGATTCACGGTAGTCTCCATCTTCCTGACGATGACCTACTGGCGCACAGAAATGGACACCATCCACGGCGCTGACGGTCAGTAGTGTAATTTCGAAGTCAAACTTAACCACGCCTTCAACAATCACACGACCCGCTCCGGCGCGACCACCTTGCTGGGCGTACTCCCACGCCTGAGCAAGTTGTTCGGCAGAGCGAATAAATGTCTGCCCCTTGCCGGAAGAACTCATCACCGGTTTAACAATACAGGGATAGCCAATGGCGGCAACCGCCTCGCGGAAAAGGTTTTCGCTGTCGGCAAAACGATACGTTGAAGTGGGAATATGCAGCTCTTCTGCCGCCAGACGGCGGATGCCCTCGCGATTCATGGTTAATTTCGTCGCGCGCGCGCAGGGGACAACATTCAGTCCTTCCTCTTCAAGCTGGGTCAGCATATCGGTGGCAATAGCTTCAATCTCCGGCACGATATAGTGCGGCTTTTCCAGTTCAACCACGCGGCGCAATGCATCACCATCCAGCATATTAATGACATGGGAGCGGTGCGCGACATGCATGGCTGGCGCGTCGGCATAGCGATCAACCGCAATCACCTCTACGCCGAGGCGCTGGCACTCGATTGCCACTTCTTTACCCAGTTCACCGGAACCTAATAACATCACGCGAGTTGCTGCCGGACGCAGCGCAGTGCCTAATAACGTCATAACGAATATCCCTTGATTAATTCCGCGTGAAGTATAAACGAAAACGTTTGCGTGTGTCTTTATTGCTTGATTGCTTGCGTTGATTTCTCAACTGAAAAGAAATATACTGTATAAAATTACAGTTATGATGAGAGGCTGCAAATGGCGGTTGAAATTAAATACGTAGTCATTCGTGAGGGCGAAGAGAAGATGTCGTTTACCAGCAAAAAGGAAGCCGATGCTTATGACAAAATGCTTGATACGGCGGATCTGCTCGACACCTGGCTGGCAAATTCCCCGGTCAAAATGGAAGACGAGCAACGTGAAGCTCTTTCACTGTGGCTGGCAGAACAGAAAGATGTCCTGAGTACCATTCTGAAAACAGGCAAATTACCGTCTCCGCAGGTGGTCGATAATAGCAACGATGCGGAAGATGAGACCCACGCCGCCTGAAGCAACTTGCGCTCCTGACAATTTGTACCATGCTTTCTCCTGAATCATTGTGCTATGGAGAAAAACATGAAAAAAAGAGGAGCGTTGTTGGGGCTGTTACTGCTTTCTGCCTGCGCATCAGTTTTCGCTGCAAATAACGAAACCAGCAAGTCGGTAACTTTCCCAAAGTGTGAAGGTCTGGATGCGGCCGGAATTGCCGCGAGTGTAAAACGCGATTATCAACAAAACCGCGTAGCGCGCTGGGCAGACGATCAAAAAATCGTTGGTCAGGCAGATCCGGTAGCGTGGGTCAGTTTGCAGGATATTCAGGGTAAAGATGATAAATGGTCAGTTCCGCTGACTGTGCGCGGTAAAAGTGCCGATATTCATTATCAGGTAAGCGTGGACTGTAAAGCGGGAATGGCCGAGTATCAGCGTCGTTAATGGCTAGTAGTCATTGCGCATCATTCCTGGCGGATGCGGCGTAAAAGCTTGTCCGCCTTACAATACTTCAGACCCGTAGGCATGATAAGGCGCGACCGCATCGCAGCAGGCAATCAGCAACAGATAATCCCAATCAATCCTTCCCCCAAATTTCCAACATAGCAGCTCCACAGCAAGCACCTTATCTGACGCGAATTTCCGTCGCTGACTTCCTTTTCGGTCCGCTTATTTGCGCATCTTTTGCCGCAATATACACTTTCTGACATCCTCATCCGCTATGCTACAGGCACTAAAAATGGTTATTGAGGAGCAAATATGGCTAACTGGTTAAATCAACTGCAATCCCTTCTTGGGCAAAACAGTTCTTCTACCTCCTCGTCTACGGATCAGGGATTGGGCAAACTTTTAGTGCCGGGCGCATTAGGCGGGCTGGCAGGGCTGCTGGTCGCAAATAAATCAGCACGTAAACTTCTCACGAAATATGGCACCAATGCGTTGTTGGTTGGTGGCGGAGCGGTAGCGGGTACGGTGCTGTGGAACAAATACAAAGATAAAATTCGTGCGGCGCATCAGGATGAACCGCAATTCGGCATTCAAAGCACGCCGCTGGATGAGCGTACGGAACGTTTGATCCTTGCACTGGTCTTTGCCGCTAAAAGTGATGGTCATATTGATGCCAAAGAACGTGCGGCTATCGACCAGCAATTGCGTGAAGCTGGTGTGGAGGAGCAGGGACGTGTTCTCATTGAGCAGGCAATTGAACAACCGCTGGATCCGCAGCGCCTGGCGAATGGGATTCGTAATGAAGAAGAGGCGCTGGAAATCTATTTCTTGAGCTGTGCAGCTATTGATATTGATCATTTCATGGAGCGTAGCTACCTGAATGCATTGGGCGACGCGCTGAAAATTCCCCAGGATGTTCGTGAAGGGATCGAACGCGATCTCGAACAGCAAAAGCGCACTTTGGCGGAATAATTCCGCTCTCTGGATAGCCTGACAGTGGACTATTTCGGGCTATCCAAAACCGCACAGCCATTTGAACAGACTGATTTTCTCTGTCAGCATATCATTCGATATCCACGCCATTACCTGTCATCATCTGAGCAATGACTACCCTGTTTCGCTTGCATCCCGGGTGAGTTTTGCCACCCTTATAAGATGTTTCAACCAGAAAGAACAATAACATGCTACCAAAAGCCGCCCGCATTCCCCACGCCATGACGCTTCATGGCGATACGCGCATCGATAATTACTACTGGCTGCGGGACGACACTCGCTCGCAGCCGGAAGTACTGGACTACCTGCAACAAGAAAATAGCTACGGTCATCGGGTGATGGCCTCGCAACAAGCCTTGCAGGATCGCATATTAAAGGAAATTATCGACCGCATTCCGCAAAGAGAAGTTTCTGCGCCCTACATCAAAAATGGCTACCGCTACCGGCATATTTATGAACCTGGCTGTGAATATGCCATCTACCAGCGTCAGTCGGCGTTCAGTGAAGAGTGGGATGAGTGGGAAACATTGCTCGATGCCAACAAGCGCGCGGCGCACAGTGAGTTTTATTCGATGGGCGGAATGGCAATTACCCCCGATAACACCATTATGGCGCTGGCAGAAGATTTCCTTTCGCGACGCCAGTACGGCATCCGTTTTCGCAATCTTGAAACGGGCAACTGGTATCCCGAATTGCTGGATAATGTCGATCTCAGCTTTGTCTGGGCGAATGACTCGTGGACTTTCTATTATGTGCGTAAGCATCCGGTGACGCTGCTGCCTTATCAGGTTTGGCGCCACGCCATCGGGACTCCGGCATCGCAAGATAAACTGATCTACGAAGAAAAAGACGATACCTATTACGTCAGTTTGCATAAAACGACATCGAAGCACTATGTAGTCATTCACCTGGCCAGCGCCACCACCAGTGAAGTTCGCTTGCTGGACGCGGAAATGGCCGATGCCGAGCCGTTTGTTTTTCTGCCGCGCCGCAAAGATCACGAATACAGTCTTGATCACTACCAGCATCGGTTTTATGTGCGTTCCAATCGTAACGGCAAAAACTTTGGCTTATACCGTACCCGTATGCGCGATGAGCAACAGTGGGAAGAGTTAATTCCGCCACGCGATAACATCATGCTGGAAGGGTTTACGCTGTTTACCGACTGGCTGGTGGTTGAAGAGCGTCAGCGCGGGTTAACCAGTTTGCGCCAAATTAACCGCAAGACACGGGAAGTCATCGGCATTGCCTTTGATGATCCGGCCTACGTGACCTGGATTGCCTACAATCCAGAACCTGAAACCGCGCGATTGCGTTACGGTTATTCCTCCATGACCACGCCAGATACTTTGTTTGAACTGGATATGGATACCGGCGAGCGCCGCGTGCTGAAACAAACTGAAGTACCCGGTTTTGATGCGGCGAATTACCGCAGTGAACACTTGTGGATCACTGCCCGGGATGGCGTCGAAGTTCCGGTTTCGCTGGTCTATCATCGTAAGCACTTCCAGAAAGGCAACAATCCGCTGTTGGTATACGGTTATGGTTCTTACGGCGCAAGCATTGATGCCGATTTCAGTTTTAGCCGCCTGAGTTTGTTGGATCGTGGATTTGTCTACGCCATTGTGCATGTTCGTGGTGGCGGCGAACTGGGGCAACAATGGTACGAAGACGGTAAATTCCTGAAGAAGAAAAATACGTTTAATGATTACCTTGATGCCTGCGATGCATTGTTAAAACTGGGCTATGGCTCTCCTTCGCTCTGTTATGCAATGGGAGGCAGTGCGGGGGGAATGGATTTGCCCCTATATTTCCAGACACCTGTTATCACTTAACCCATTACTGGCCT
>NZ_PTRI01000032.1:0-36027 GCF_002965965.1 Escherichia sp. MOD1-EC5495 | reverse complement strand
GACTATCACTTATTTAAGTGATATTGGTTGTCTGGAGATTCAGGGGGCCAGTCTAGGCTTCACCACCCTGGTTGGTTGCAGCGGTATCAACGTTGTTGATATCACCATTACCATTAACAGTCAGGTGACCGTCAGAGTTCATTGCGATTACACCGTAACCGTAGTTAGCTTTGCTGGTGTCGTTGGTACGATCGTTGACCAGATCCGCATTCAAGATGTAGTCGTTGCTGTTGATATCGAACACACCAGCATAAACATTACCATGGTTGTCTTTCACGTTACCGCTGGTCAGTTCCAGAGTATCGGTGGTGAAGACGTTTGCAGCGTCAGTATTACTGGTCTGCACATCCAATACACCGCCGTTAGTTACGGTGATGGTGTTGGCGTACAGTGCGTCGAGTGCCCAATCGCTGCTAATATCATCAGCTAAGGTGACGGTACTGAAGGTGTTAACAGTCAAGTGATCTGTATTAACCTGACCACCTTCACCGATGTTCAAAACAGAACCGTCATTCAGGCCGATAGTGTCAGACGTCAGCTCAACACCGTTAGCAACATCAACCTGAGAGTTGTTTACAGCCAGGGTATCAATGCGAGAGTCTTTCGCCACATCCCATTCTGAACCATCGTTCAGAACAACATCAAACACGCCGCTCTGGAAAGAAGCTGCGCTGTCCATACGGTTCCAACCATCATAGTTAGTAGCGTTTGGATCCAAGCTGTTAGCCGCAACGTCATAGAAATGATCCGGAGTTACGATGTCATCACCAGCATAATCAATATACGCACCACCGATCCATTTAGTATGGTTCAGGGTCAGGGTCAGATGATCGACGTTCTGATCATCATCAATCCATCCGCCGTGGGTATAGACGTTGGAATCTGTATCAGTTGGATGACCGATGTAATCAAAGTTATTATTCCAGGTACTCTGGAAATAAACATCACCCATCAACTGAGAGTTGTTGAAGGTAACATTGTTGACCATGCGGTAATCAGAAGAACTGTCATCAATGAACTCTAAAGCGTTATCATTGCTGTGGTAACCGACACGGCCATCACCAGAGTAATCACTCGGCTCAGCAGAATTACCAAAGTGACCATCCTGCTGCTCGTCTTCGGTCCAAGAACCAGAAGTTACAGTTGAGTCATTAACAGTGATGGTGTTGTCCCACTGAGTTGCGCCAGTTTTGTACGCAGTGTTAGTGGTATCGTTCTGTTCCAGCGTAATACCTGCAACATGAGAGTTGTTGCTGATATTAATGTTGCTTTCAACATCCAGCGTTACTGCGGTACCCATGCCAGCAACTGAATATTCATAGTTGTCTGACTTAACAGTTTTACCATCAGCATCCAAATAGGTGTCGGTGAAGTAAAAACCTTCATAATCATCATCAATCGTTGAATTGCTGATGTTCAGAGTGAAGGTGTCACCGTCAATCCAGTCGTGAGCTTTTGCAGCGTCGCCGAAGTTAGGAACATATTTTGACGTGATCATACCGTGAACAGTTGAGTTATTAACACTCACAGTATTTGCAGTACCTGCTGCATAGTCATCATAGTTCAGGTAATAGGTAGAAATTACACCATTTACAGTGTCACCTGAGAAAACGGTGTCATAGTAACCGCTATCTTTAGCTACTGTGTTATAAACATAACCACTGTAGGTCAGGTAATCGGTATCAATGTTGTAAATTGGTTTGTTGGTATCAACATAACCAAAAGTATTATAAGTAGCTGCATTAGCCTGAGAGGTGATAGCCAGAGTGCAAGCCAATGCTAATTGTGATACTACAAGTTTCTTTTTCCAGGAGTGCATTTGTCATCCCTCCTCAGGGACGTAATAAGTTGATCCATCAATTATCAATGCATAGAAAACATATTATGTTTCGCGTTTACGATTATGCGGCGTTACAGATGAATGGTTCAATTATTCTTTCCCCTAAGTCCGAATGCGGACATATATAAATCACGTGTAAGCATAGATCACAAAAATAGATAAAAACCTGTCATTTCAATCTGTTAATGACCGCATTAATTTCAAAATCATATACTCTACAAATATTACACCAGCAAATTAGACAAATAATGTATTTATAAACAATGAACTTTTAACCATCCTATTTTTGACAGCATAGCCAAACGACTAAAAACAATAATCAGGGAGAATTAATAAAAATTAAAAATATTTTCAGTGAATATAAAAATATTGCTATTTCTATTAAAAAGATGTCCAGGCCGGTCTTTCATTCTCTTCTTGCCAACATCGCGACAACTTTCGTAAAACACCCCCACCCTGCTTCAGGTATACTATGCCCCTCAATTCCACAAACATCAGGCAGACCATGACAGACTTAATCCAACGCCCTCGTCGCCTGCGCAAATCTCCTGCGCTGCGCGCTATGTTTGAAGAGACAACACTTAGCCTTAACGACTTGGTGTTGCCGATCTTTGTTGAAGAAGAAATTGACGACTATAAAGCCGTTGAAGCCATGCCAGGCGTGATGCGCATTCCAGAGAAACATCTGGCACGCGAAATTGAACGCATCGCCAACGCCGGTATTCGTTCCGTGATGACTTTCGGCATCTCTCACCATACCGATGAAACCGGCAGCGATGCCTGGCGGGAAGATGGTCTGGTGGCGCGTATGTCACGCATTTGCAAGCAGACCGTGCCTGAAATGATCGTTATGTCAGACACCTGTTTCTGTGAATACACTTCTCACGGTCACTGCGGCGTGCTGTGCGAGCACGGCGTCGATAACGACGCGACTCTCGAAAATTTAGGCAAACAAGCGGTGGTTGCTGCTGCTGCGGGCGCAGACTTCATCGCACCTTCCGCCGCAATGGATGGTCAGGTGCAGGCGATTCGCCAGGCGCTGGACGCTGCGGGCTTTAAAGATACGGCGATCATGTCTTATTCGACCAAGTTCGCTTCCTCCTTTTATGGTCCGTTTCGTGAAGCTGCCGGAAGCGCATTAAAAGGTGACCGCAAAAGTTATCAGATGAACCCAATGAACCGTCGCGAGGCGATTCGTGAATCGCTGCTGGATGAAGCTCAGGGCGCAGATTGCCTGATGGTTAAACCTGCCGGAGCGTACCTCGACATCGTGCGTGAGCTGCGTGAACGTACTGAATTGCCGATTGGTGCGTATCAGGTGAGTGGTGAGTACGCGATGATTAAGTTCGCCGCGCTGGCGGGTGCTATAGATGAAGAGAAAGTGGTGCTCGAAAGCTTAGGTTCGATTAAGCGCGCGGGGGCGGATCTGATTTTCAGCTACTTTGCGCTGGATCTGGCTGAGAAGAAAATTCTGCGTTAATTCTGTTTCCTCTCAGAACGGGGGAGTTAACCTGTTGAAAGCACGGTGAACGCCCCCTCACCCTCTCCCCAAGGAGGCGAGGGGATCGTCCACACTTGTTTCATCTAAATCGCCGCTCGGGGAGACTGTCCGCGCTCGTTTCACCCCGCCCGATAAAACGGTTTATCCCCGAGGATCGTCGCCCGATGCATTATCCGCCGCTGTGGCAGGTAATCGGCATTGGCATAGTGCTGGGTCACGCGATTATCCCAAATCGCGATATCATTTGGCTGCCAGCGCCAGCGCACCTGAAACTCCGGTTTGGTGATATGAGTAAATAAAAAGCCTAGCAAGGCTTCGCTCTCTTTCTCACTGACATCGACAATTCGCGTGGTAAATCCTTCATTAACAAACAGCGCCTGTTTACCGCTCACCGGATGCGTTCGCACCACCGGATGTAGTAAAGGAGGATTTTTCGCTGCCGCCTCGCGCCAGCGTTGATGTTCCTCCTCTGTTTTGCGGTATTTGTATTCCGGGAACGATTTACGGAAATCATGCTCCGCGCGCAGCCCGCTCAACAGCTGACGGAAGGGAACAGAGAGCGCCTCATACGCCGCAATACCACTGGTCCATAGCGTATCGCCCCCGGTTGATGGCAACTCTTTCGCTGCCAGAATCGCTCCCGCTGGCGGCGTCTCAATAAATGTCACATCGGTGTGCCAGTTGTCGTTATCCGGCGGATTATCGTTATGGGTATCAAGTACGATAATCTCATCAACGCCTTCGGCATGAGGGTAAACAGGATGAATATGCAGCGCGCCAAAACGCTGGGCCAGCGCGCGTTGCTGCTGTGGCGAAATGGCTTGTTCACGCAGAAACACCACCTGATGGCGCAACACCGCATGGTAAAGCTGTTCAAACTGATTATCACTTAACGGACGCGCCAGGTCGGCACCCGAAATTTGTGCGCCGATATACGGCCCCAGCGGGGTAATGCTCAGACGTTCACTCATTGTACTTCTCCATGCCAGGGCGTCAGGCGGCGCTGTAACGCGCGCAGACCCAGTTCTAAAAGAAAGGCGATAATCGCAATCACCGCGATCCCCGCCAGCACCACGTCAGTTGCGAGAAACTCACCCGCTGACTGAACCATAAAACCTAAGCCTCGCGTCGCGGCAATCAGCTCCGCCGCCACCAGCGTAGACCAGCCAACCCCCAGACCAATACGTAATCCGGTGAGAATTTCCGGCAGTGCGCCGGGCAAAATAACAAACCACAGCACCTGCGCACGGCTGGCACCCAGCGACTGGGCGGCACGAATGCGAACCTGCTGCGCGCTTTTCACCCCCGCCAGCGCCGACATCGCCACCGGTGCAAAAATCGCTAAATAGATCAGTAAGATCTTCGAAGTTTCACCAATACCAAACCAGATCACCATCAGCGGCAAATAGGCCAGCGGCGGCACCGGGCGATACAGTTCAATTACCGGATCCAGAATGCCGCGCACCGTCGGGCTTAGCCCCATGGCGATCCCAACCGGAATACCGATCAACACCGCCGCGAGTAGCGCCAGCAAAATGCGCGTCAGGCTGGCTGCCAGATGCTGCCACAGCGTGGCGTCCATAAATCCTTGCGTTCCGGCAATGGTGAGCAGTTTTGCCAGTACCTGTTGCGGCGGCGGCAAAAACAGCGGGCTAATCAGTTGCAGCGCAGCTACTGCCCACCATACAGTCAGTAAAACCGCTAACGTGCCAATGCTTAAAGTCACCTGACGCGAGAGCGGCCAGCGCCATTTCAGCCGATGCGAATGCAGTTTTTCGTTAAGAAGCACACTCATGAGAACGCCTCTCGTTGCTCAAATACGCGGCTTAAAACATATTCGCGCATGGCGATGAATTGTGGATCGGACTTGATGCTGCGGCTCGACTCACCCGCAACAAAGCGGCGGGCATAGTTGAGCGGCAGACGTTCCAGCACACGACCCGGCCCCGGTGAAAGCAGAACCAGTTCGGTCGCCATAAACACCGCTTCTTCTATATCATGGGTAATCAACAACACCTGCTTGCCTGTCTCCTGCCAGAGTTTCAGCAGCAGTATTTGCATCTGGTCCCGGGTGAAGGCGTCCAGCGCGCCAAACGGTTCGTCGAGTAATAACATCCGGGGATTAGCCGCCAGCGCACGGGCAATCCCTACCCGCTGACGCTGACCGCCAGAAAGCTGCCAGATGTAGCGTTTTTCTGCCCCTTCCAGGCCGACTTTTTTCAGCATCTGGTGAGCGATTTCCAGACGTTGCGTTTTCTCCATCCCCGCCAGTTGCAGGCCGAACGCCACGTTATCCTGCACATTACGCCACGGCAGCAGCCCTTCATTCTGAAAAACCACCCCGCGCTCTGCACCCGGCCCCTCAATGCGCTTGCCCGCCAGTTGAATGCTGCCGTACTGGTAAGGCACAAAACCAGCAATCAGATTCAGCAAGGTGGTTTTGCCGCAGCCAGACGGTCCCAGCACCACCAACAGTTCGCCGCTTTCCAGCGTCAGGTTGATATCTTCCAGCGCCGGTTTACCGCCATAATCGGCATAGAGATGAGAAATTTGCAGCATCTGCGCCTCCTTTTATTGCACGAAGCGCGAGGTAACGTACTGGCTGTAATCATTCGCCACGGCGGGGACTTTGCCCTGCTCTTTCAAAAACTGCGCGGTGTCGATGATCGCTTTGTTCACCGCTCCGGTCAGTTCTGCCGTTTGCTGCTGCGGCGTCAGATAGGTATTTCCCTTGACCAGCCCCGGTACGTCACCTTCCGGTACGCCGCTCAAGCGCGCCAGTTTGCTAATGTTTTCCGGCTGTTTCAGCCACGCGTCAGGATTCGCAATGTACGGTTGCTGGGCATCGATGGCGCTTTTAGCGAACGCTTTCACCACCTCAGGATGTTTCTCAGCAAAATCTTTCCGCACAACCCAAACATCCAGCGTCGGTGCGCCCCACTGCCCGACCTGTTCAGAGTCTGTCAGCACCTTGCCGTCTTTTTCCAGCGCATTTACCGCCGGCGCCCACACATAAGCACCATCAATATCTCCCCGTTGCCAGGCGGCGATAATTGCTGGCGGTTGCAGGTTCACAATCTCCACTTGCCCGGGTTTAATGCCCCAGTGTTTCAGCGCCGCCAGCAGGCTGTAGTGCGTGGTGGAGATAAACGGTACGGCGATGCGCTTACCAATGAGATCTTCGGGTTTGCTGATGTTTTTCTTAACGACCAGCGCCTCGGAGTTACCCAATTTTGACGCCAGCAAAAAGACTTCAATCGGCACCTGCTGACTGGCAGCGACCGCTAACGGGCTGGAGCCAAGATTACCGATTTGCACGTCGCCAGAAGCCAGCGCCCGCACGATACTGGCCCCGCTGTCAAACTTACGCCAGTCCACGGTCGCTCCGCTCTCTTTGGCGAAGGTGTTATCGGCCTGAGCCACTTTCGCCGGTTCGGCGGAGGTTTGATACGCCACGGTGACGTTCACCGCCTGCGCCTGAAAAGTGATGAATGCCAGTGCGGCAAGAAGTGTGTTACGCGATGAAATTGCCATGATTGTCTGCTCCCCTGTCTTGTTATAGGAGCAGTATTCGCGGAGAAAATAATTTGATAAAAGAATTAATCATTATGGACAATATGTTTTTATTCTTAGCAAAAAAACGGCAAAAGATAGATGAGTTATGCATTTGCCAATCGTTTCCCTACAAAGAAATGCCACATTTCCTTTTATATGCGAATAAAAATTCAAACGATAAAAATTTATTTCACCACTCCACCAACAAGGCAACCAATAATAAATAGATATATTATTCCAATTTCATATAATGCAACCTTAAAAATCTCTTTTCCATACTAATTCATTCACAAAGCGAATATAAAAAGTAATGGTTGATAGAAGATATTTTTTAAATGCAATTAATTGACAAACTAAATCACATCTAAATACAATATGTAAAAAATATAATCACGCTTACAAAACACACAAATAGTTAACATATGATGCACACAAATCACACTTATACCGCTTACGGCCCTCCGGGCATTAATTGACCTGTTTTCAGGATTATTCTTTTTTACCGCGTGTCATTTTTAACATCTGAGTATGTTGCAGAGGGTTGCCGCTCTGCATTCGTCGCGCTTTCAGCATAATAATTACAATGGAGTGTCATGAATTGGATAAGGTTTTAAATTCTGCGTTGCATTCTTCAGCAGAAAAGAGGAAAGGTATCCTTGCGATTGGCGCACATCCTGACGATATTGAATTAGGTTGTGGCGCATCGCTTGCTCGTCTTGCGCAGAAAGGATTTTATATCACCGCCGTTGTCATGACTGCTGGCGATTCGGGTGTAAGCGAAATCATCGATCGTCATGAAGAATCTCGCGAAGCATTAAAGATGTTGGGGTGTCAGCAAACTATTCATCTTAATTTTTCAGACACCCGTACACATCTGCAACTCAATGATATGATTTCCTCCCTGGAAGATATTATTAAAAATCAAATTCCCGCTGATGTAGAAATCATACGGGTATATACCATGCATGATGCTGACCGCCATCAGGATCATCTGGCAGTTTATCAGGCATCAATGGTTGCCTGCCGTACTATTCCACAGATTCTCGGCTATGAAACTCCAAGCACCTGGCTTTCATTTATGCCCCAGGTTTTTGAATCCGTAAAAGAAGAATATTTTACTGTAAAACTTGCAGCGTTAAAAAAACATAAAAGCCAGGAACGACGTGATTATATGCGTCATGAACGTTTACGTGCTGTTGCACAATTTCGCGGACAACAGGTCAATAGCGATCTGGGTGAAGGCTTTGTTATTCATAAAATGATTCTTTGAGTAGATTAAATGAAAACCTGGATCTTTATATTTATGGCCGTAGCAATATTGCTATGGTTTTTGAGTACGTTAAGGCGTAAGCCCAGCCAAAAGAAAGGCTGTATTGACGCAATTATTCCTGCCTATAACGAAGGCCCTTGTCTGGCACAGTCGCTGGAAAATCTGCTGCGCAACCCTTATTTTTGTCGGGTAATTTGCGTTAACGACGGTTCTACAGATAATACCGAAGCGGTAATGGCGGAAGTGAAACGCAAATGGGGCGATCGGTTTGTTGCTGTTACGCAAAAAAATACCGGCAAAGGCGGCGCTCTAATGAACGGCCTCAACTACGCCACATGTGACCAGGTTTTTTTAAGCGATGCCGATACTTACGTCCCTCCAGATAAAAACGGCATGGGTTATATGTTGGCGGAAATTGAGCGTGGTGCTGATGCCGTAGGCGGCATTCCCTCCACAGCATTAAAAGGCGCAGGTTTGCTGCCACATATTCGCGCTACTGTGAAACTGCCGATGATCGTTATGAAGCGCACGCTACAACAGCTTTTGGGCGGCGCCCCGTTTATTATCAGCGGTGCCTGCGGGATGTTCCGTACCGATGTATTGCGTAAATTCGGTTTCTCGGATCGTACCAAAGTTGAAGATCTCGACCTCACCTGGACGTTGGTCGCCAATGGTTACCGCATTCGTCAGGCGAATCGCTGCATCGTATATCCTCAGGAATGCAACAACCCGCGCGAGGAGTGGCGTCGCTGGCGACGTTGGATTGTGGGCTATGCGGTATGTATGCGTCTGCATAAAAGGCTTTTATTTAGCCGTTTCGGCATCTTCAGTATTTTCCCTATGCTGTTGGTCGTGCTCTATGGCGTTGGGATTTATCTCACCACCTGGTTTAATGAATTAATTACCACCGGGCCACATGGCGTAATAGTGGCTATGTTTCCGCTTATCTGGGTCGGCGTAGTTTGTGTTATTGGTGCTTTTAGCGCCTGGTTTCATCGTTGCTGGTTGTTGGTGCCTTTAGCGCCACTTTCCGTTGTGTATGTATTATTAGCTTATGCCATCTGGATTATTTATGGACTTATTGCCTTTTTTACTGGACGCGAACCTCAGCGCGACAAACCCACCCGTTATTCCGCACTGGTGGAAGCGCCAACCGCTTATTCCCAACCTTCTGTCGCAGGAACTGAAAAGCTATCTGAAGCTTAATGTTAAAGAGAAAAATATTCAGATTGCTGACCAGGTGATTATTGATGAAAGTGCCGGTGAAGTTGTTATCGGTGCCAATACCCGTATTTGCCACGGTGTGGTTATTCAAGGGCCGGTAGTGATTGGTGCAAACTGCCTGATAGGTAATTATGCGTTTATTCGCCCCGGTACGGTAATCAACAATGACGTAAAAATTGGTTTTGCCACTGAAATCAAAAATGCAGTTATTGAAGCGGAAGCGATGATTGGACCGCAATGTTTTATTGCCGATTCTGTTGTTGCAAGCCAGGCATATTTGGGTGCACAGGTGCGTACCAGTAATCATCGACTGGATGAACAGCCAGTATCGGTTCGCACCCCAGAGGGTATTATCGCTACCGGCTGCGATAAATTAGGTTGTTATATTGGTCAGCGTTCACGTCTTGGCGTGCAGGTAATTATTTTACCTGGACGAATTATTTCGCCAAACACGCAACTTGGCCCGCGCGTTATTGTAGAACGCAATTTACCTACCGGAAATTATTCACTCCGGCAAGAGCTTATCCGTACAGGAGATTAAAATGATAAAACGGACGTTATTAGCAGCGGCAATCTTTAGCACATTGCCCGCTTATGCCGGGTTAACTTCCATTACCGCAGGCTACGATTTTACCGATTATTCTGGCGATCATGGCAACCGTAATTTAGCGTATGCTGAACTGGTAGCAAAAGTTGAAAACGCAACGCTGCTTTTTAATCTTTCCCAGGGGCGTCGTGATTATGAGACTGAACGTTTCAATGCTACACGCGGTCAGGGTGCTGTCTGGTACAAATGGAATAACTGGCTGACAACCCGCACGGGGATTGCCTTTGCGGATAATACGCCGGTCTTTGCTCGCCAGGATTTTCGTCAGGATATTAACCTGGCCCTGCTGCCAAAAACGCTGTTCACGACCGGTTATCGCTACACTAAATATTACGATGATGTTGAAGTCGATGCCTGGCAAGGCGGCGTATCGCTCTACACTGGCCCGGTGATCACCAGCTATCGCTATACCCATTATGACTCCAGCGATGCGGGCGGCAGTTACAGCAATATGATTTCCGTGCGTCTGAATGACCCTCGCGGCGGCGGTTATACTCAACTTTGGCTTAGTCGTGGGACGGGAGCTTATACCTACGACTGGTCGCCAGAGACGCGTCACGGCAGCATGAAGAGCGCCAGTTTACAACGTATTCAACCGTTGACTGCGCAACTTAATCTGGGGCTGACGGCGGGTAAAGTATGGTATGACACGCCAACTGATGATTATAACGGCCTGCAATTCGCTGCCAATCTGACCTGGAAATTCTGATTCCTTCCGCCGCCTGCTATCCGGGCGGCAATCCCACGTGATTAGCGCCCAAACACTCTCCTTCCCTCTTCGTTTCCTCCAGACATCACCCACATTCATCGGATAAATTTTATTCTCCGGTGTTATATACTATAGGGGGGTATGCATTGACACATAGCATACCCCCCTATAGTATGTTGCGTGCAGATGAGATGAGGTGCGAAATGCCCAGTACTCCGGAAGAGAAGAAAAAGGTGCTTACTCGAGTTCGTCGTATTCGGGGGCAGATTGATGCTCTGGAACGGTCACTGGAGGGTGATGCCGAATGCCGTGCCATACTCCAGCAGATCGCTGCCGTTCGGGGCGCGGCTAACGGGCTGATGGCAGAAGTGCTTGAAAGCCATATCCGGGAAACGTTTGACCGAAATGACTGCTACAGCCGCGAAGTCAGCCAATCCGTTGATGACACGATTGAACTGGTTCGAGCCTATCTTAAGTAGCTGAAACCACTACCCTATTGAGGAAAAGCGAAATATGAAATCACGTGCTGCCGTTGCATTTGCACCCGGTAAACCACTGGAAATCGTTGAAATTGACGTTGCACCACCGAAAAAAGGTGAAGTGCTGATAAAAGTCACTCATACCGGCGTCTGCCATACCGACGCATTTACCCTTTCCGGCGATGACCCGGAAGGTGTATTCCCGGTCGTTCTCGGTCACGAAGGGGCTGGCGTTGTGGTTGAAGTCGGTGAAGGCGTGACCAGCGTTAAACCTGGCGACCATGTGATCCCGCTTTACACCGCAGAATGCGGCGAGTGCGAATTCTGTCGCTCTGGCAAAACCAACCTCTGCGTCGCGGTTCGCGAAACCCAGGGCAAAGGCCTGATGCCAGACGGCACCACACGTTTTTCTTACAATGGGCAACCGCTGTATCACTACATGGGCTGTTCCACCTTCAGTGAATATACCGTGGTCGCGGAAGTTTCACTGGCCAAAATTAATCCAGAAGCAAACCATGAACACGTCTGCCTGCTGGGCTGTGGCGTTACCACCGGTATTGGCGCAGTGCACAACACCGCTAAAGTCCAGCCTGGTGATTCTGTTGCCGTGTTTGGTCTTGGCGCTATTGGTCTGGCAGTGGTTCAGGGCGCACGTCAGGCGAAAGCGGGACGGATTATCGCTATCGATACCAACCCGAAGAAATTCGATCTGGCGCGTCGCTTCGGTGCCACCGACTGCATTAATCCGAATGACTACGACAAACCGATTAAAGATGTCCTTCTGGATATCAACAAATGGGGTATCGACCATACCTTTGAGTGCATCGGCAACGTCAATGTGATGCGCGCGGCGCTGGAAAGTGCTCACCGTGGCTGGGGTCAGTCGATAATCATTGGTGTGGCTGGTGCTGGTCAGGAAATCTCAACCCGTCCATTCCAGTTGGTCACCGGTCGCGTATGGAAAGGCTCCGCATTTGGCGGCGTGAAAGGTCGTTCCCAGTTGCCGGGTATGGTTGAAGATGCGATGAAAGGTAATATCGACCTGGAGCCGTTTGTAACGCATACCATGAGTCTGGATGAAATTAATGACGCCTTTGAATTAATGCATGAAGGCAAATCCATTCGCACCGTCATTCGTTATTAATATCCCGCACGTAACAAGCCGTCGCCATCCTGTTCGCGGATGGTGACGGACATATAATTACCACATCAAATCATCAGGCACCTTAAAGTCGGCATACGGATCGTCTTCATCCTGCTCTTCGGCGCTGAGTGCACTGTGCAACACAATACTGCTGGCATCACGCTGGGCGATTTTGTCGGCAACGCTTGCCGGAATAATGGCGTATTCACCTTCACTATTGCCGTCAGTAACCAAACGGGCAATCGCCAGACGGCCATTAATCAACTGCGTTTGCGTGAGCTTATCGACAAAAATTTTCTTAATCAGATTGCCGTCGGTGAAGTTAAAACCGATATCGCCATTGGTAATGGTGATACGGTTCATTTCGATAAGCTGCTTCACCTGAGCTTTATATTCTTTCGCTAACGCCGCTTGTTTTTGTTGCTCACTAAGCTGTTTATCACGCTCAAGCTGTGCCTTTTTATTTTCTTCTACCGCCGCCCGAGCTTCACGCGCCTGAACGCGCGATTTTTTCGCCGTTCTCTCGACCTTCGCCGCTTTTTTGCTGGTGACTAATCCTGCTTTGAGCAACTGCTCTTGTAAGGTAAGTTTTGCCATCTTTATTTCCAAACCCGCTGAATAATTTTTGCGAGTATACCTGTAAATACAGTGAGTGTATCGAAGTGGGCTTTCTCTCTCATGTGACCTGGCGTCAGCATTTTAAATTTCACTTTGGTGTCAGCCCTGCAGGGTGGCGCAAAACCTTCCGTGGTATGGCATGATAGCGCCCGGAAGAGAGTCAATTCAGGGTTGTGAATGTGAAACCAGTAACACTATACGATGTCGCCGAGTATGCCGGAGTCTCTTATCAGACCGTTTCCCGCGTGGTAAATCAGGCCAGCCACGTTTCTGCGAAAACGCGGGAAAAAGTGGAAGCGGCAATGGCGGAGCTGAATTACATTCCCAACCGCGTGGCACAGCAACTGGCGGGCAAACAGTCGCTGCTGATTGGCGTTGCCACTTCCAACCTGGCGCTTCATGCACCTTCACAAATCGTTGCGGCAATTAAATCCCGCGCCGATCAACTCGGTGCCAGCGTAGTGGTATCAATGGTGGAACGCAGTGGCGTCGAAGCCTGTAAAGCGGCGGTTCATAATCTTCTCGCACAACGCGTCAGCGGCCTGATCATCAACTATCCCCTGGATGAACAAGATGCCATCGCCGTAGAGGCAGCCTGCGGTCACGTGCCAGTTTTGTTTCTTGATGTCTCCGACAAATCCCCCATTAACAGCATTATTTTTTCCCATGATGACGGCGCACGGCTCGGCGTGGAGCATCTGGTCGCGTTGGGTCACCAGCAAATTGCGCTGTTAGCAGGTCCATTAAGTTCTGTCTCGGCGCGTCTGCGTCTGGCGGGCTGGCACAAATATCTCGATTGCAATCAACTACAGCCAATAGCGGAGCTTGAGGGCGACTGGAGCGCCATGTCCGGTTTTCAACAAACCATGCAGATGCTGAATGAGGGCATTACTCCCACCGCAATGCTGGTTGCTAACGATCAGATGGCGCTGGGTGCAATGCGCGCCATTACCGAGTCCGGGCTACGCGTCGGCGCGGATATCTCGGTAGTGGGATACGACGATACCGAAGACAGCTCGTGTTATATCCCACCGTTAACCACCATTAAACAGGATTTTCGCCTGCTGGGGCAAACCAGCGTGGACCGCTTGCTGCAACTCTCTCAGGGCCAGGCGGTGAAGGGAAATCAGCTATTGCCCGTATCACTGGTGACACGTAAAACCACCCTGCCACCCAATACGCAAACTGCCTCTCCCCGCGCGTTGGCGGATTCATTAATGCAGCTGGCACGGCAAATTTCCCGGCTGGAAACCGGGCAGTGAGCGCAACACAATTAATGTGAGTCAGCTCACTCATTAAGCACCCCAGGCTTTACACTCTATGCTTCCGGCTCGTATGTTGTGTGAAATTGTGAGCGGATAACAATTTCACACAGGATACAGCAATGACCATGATTACGGATTCACTGTCCGTCGTATTACAACGTCGTGACTGGGAAAACCCTGGCGTTACCCAACTCAACCGCCTTGCGGCGCATCCTCCTTTTGCCAGCTGGCGAAATAGTGAAGAAGCCCGCGAGAATCGCCCTTCCCGCCAGTTGCACAGTCTGAATGGCAAATGGCAATTTGCCTGGTTCCCCGCCCCCGAAGCTGTGCCGGAAAGCTGGCTGGAGTGCGATCTTCCTGACGCCGATACAGTCCCCGTCCCCTCAAACTGGCAGATGCACGGTTACGATGCCCCCATCTACACCAACGTAACCTATCCCATTGCGGTCAATCCGCCGTGTGTTCCCGCAGAGAATCCGACTGGATGTTACTCGCTCACATTTAATGTCGATGAAAGCTGGCTACAGGAAGGCCAGACGCGGATTATTTTTGATGGGGTTAACTCAGCGTTTCATTTGTGGTGCAACGGACGCTGGGTCGGTTACGGGCAGGACAGCCGTTTGCCGTCTGAATTTGATCTGAGTGACTTTTTACGCGCCGGAGAAAACCGCCTCGCGGTGATGGTGTTGCGCTGGAGTGACGGCAGTTATCTGGAAGATCAGGATATGTGGCGGATGAGTGGCATTTTCCGCGACGTCTCGTTGCTGCACAAACCAACCACGCAAATCAGCGATTTCCATGTTGCTACTCACTTTAATGACGATTTCAGCCGCGCTGTTCTGGAGGCAGAAGTTCAGATGTGTGGCGAACTGCGCGACGATCTGCGGATAACGGTTTCTTTGTGGCAGGGTGAAACGCAGGCCGCCAGCGCCACCGCGCCTTTCGGCGGCGAAATTATCGATGAGCGCGGCGGTTATGCCGATCGCGTCACGCTACGTCTGAACGTTGAAAACCCGGCGTTGTGGAGCGCAGAAACACCGAATCTTTACCGTGCGGTAGTTGAACTGCACACCACTGACGGCGAGCTGATTGAAGCGGAAGCCTGTGATGTCGGCTTCCGCCAGGTGCGGATTGAAAATGGTCTGCTGCTGCTGAACGGTAAGCCGTTGCTGA
Organism: Escherichia sp. MOD1-EC5495; assembly: GCF_002965965.1. Taxonomy (NCBI): domain Bacteria; kingdom Pseudomonadati; phylum Pseudomonadota; class Gammaproteobacteria; order Enterobacterales; family Enterobacteriaceae; genus Escherichia; species Escherichia sp. MOD1-EC5495. The sequence goes on along the minus strand of NZ_PTRI01000032.1, from coordinate 20,642 downwards.
TTCGCGGCGTTAACCGTCACGAGCATCATCCCCTGCACGGTCAGGTCATGGATGAGCAGACGATGGTGCAGGATATCCTGCTGATGAAGCAAAACAACTTTAACGCCGTGCGCTGTTCGCATTATCCGAACCATCCGCTGTGGTACACACTGTGCGACCGCTACGGCCTGTATGTGGTGGATGAAGCTAATATTGAAACCCACGGCATGGTGCCAATGAATCGTCTGACGGATGATCCGCAGTGGCTGCCAGCAATGAGCGAACGCGTAACGCGGATGGTGCGGCGCGATCGTAATCACCCGAGCGTAATTATCTGGTCGCTGGGGAATGAATCAGGCCACGGCGCTAATCACGACGCGCTGTATCGCTGGATTAAATCTGTCGATCCATCACGTCCGGTGCAGTATGAAGGCGGCGGAGCCGACACCTCTGCAACCGATATTATTTGCCCGATGTACGCGCGCGTGGATGAAGATCAACCCTTCCCGGCAGTACCAAAATGGTCAATCAAAAAATGGCTTTCGCTGCCAGGTGAATTGCGCCCGCTGATCCTCTGCGAATACGCCCACGCGATGGGTAACAGCCTCGGCGGCTTTGCCAAATACTGGCTGGCGTTTCGTCAGTACCCTCGTTTACAGGGTGGCTTCGTCTGGGACTGGGTGGATCAGTCACTGATTAAATATGATGAAAACGGCAACCCGTGGTCGGCCTACGGCGGTGATTTTGGCGATACGCCAAACGATCGCCAGTTCTGCATGAACGGTCTGGTCTTTGCCGATCGCACGCCGCATCCGGCGCTGACGGAAGCAAAACACCAGCAGCAGTTTTTCCAGTTCCGTTTATCCGGGCGAATCATCGAAGTGAACAGCGAATACCTGTTCCGTCATAGCGATAACGAAACCCTGCACTGGTCGGTGGCGCTGGATGGCAAGCCGCTGGCAAGTGGCGAAGTGCCTCTGAATGTCGCCCCGCAAGGTAAACAGTTGATTGAATTGCCTGAACTGCCACAGCCGGAGAGCGCCGGACAACTCTGGCTCACGGTACGCGTAGTGCAACCGAACGCGACCGCATGGTCAGAAGCCGGACACATCAGCGCCTGGCAACAGTGGCGACTGGCGGAAAACCTTAGTATGACGCTCCCTTCCGCGCTCCACTCCGCCCCGCAACTGACCACCAGCGAAACGGATTTTTGTATCGCGCTGGATAACAAGCGTTGGCAATTTAACCGCCAGTCAGGCCTTCTTTCTCAGATGTGGATTGGCGATGAAAAACAACTTCTGACGCCGCTGCGCGACCAGTTCACCCGTGCGCCGCTGGATAACGACATTGGCGTGAGTGAAGCAACGCGTATTGACCCGAACGCCTGGGTAGAACGCTGGAAGGCAGCGGGACATTACCAGGCAGAAGCGGTGTTGTTGCAGTGCACGGCAGATCTGCTTGCCGACGCGGTGCTGATTACGACTGTCCACGCCTGGCAGCATCAGGGGAAAACTTTATTTATCAGCCGGAAAACCTACCGGATTGATGGACTCGGTGAAATGGCCATCAGTGTGGATGTTGAAGTGGCAAGCGATACGCCGCATCCGGCGCGGATTGGCCTGACCTGCCAACTGGCACAGGTCGCAGAACGGGTTAACTGGCTGGGGCTGGGGCCGCAAGAAAACTATCCCGACCGCCTTACTGCGGCCTGTTTTGACCGCTGGGATCTGCCGTTGTCTGACATGTATACGCCGTACGTCTTCCCGAGCGAGAACGGTCTGCGCTGCGGGACGCGCGAATTGAATTATGGCTCACACCAGTGGCGCGGCAACTTCCAGTTCAATATCAGCCGCTACAGCCAACAACAACTGATGGAAACCAGTCATCGCCATCTGCTGCACGCGGAAGAAGGCAGCTGGCTGAATATCGACGGTTTCCATATGGGGATTGGTGGCGACGACTCCTGGAGCCCGTCCGTTTCGGCAGAATACCAACTGAGCGCCGGTCGCTACCATTACCAGTTAGTCTGGCGTCAAAAATAATAATAACCGGGCAGGCCATGTCTGCCCGTATTTCGCGTAAGGAAATCCATTATGTTCTATCTAAAAAACACAAACTTTTGGATGTTCGGCTTATTCTTTTTCTTTTACTTTTTTATCATGGGAGCCTACTTCCCGTTTTTCCCGATTTGGCTACATGACATCAACCATATCAGCAAAAGTGATACGGGCATTATTTTCGCTGCGATTTCCCTGTTCTCTCTGTTATTTCAACCGCTGTTTGGCTTGCTTTCTGACAAACTTGGACTGCGCAAATACCTGCTGTGGATTATTACCGGCATGTTAGTGATGTTTGCGCCATTCTTTATTTTTATCTTTGGCCCGCTGTTACAATACAATATTTTAGTAGGTTCGGTTGTTGGTGGTATTTATCTAGGCTTTTGTTTTAACGCCGGTGCGCCAGCAGTAGAGGCATTTATCGAGAAAGTCAGCCGTCGCAGTAATTTCGAATTTGGTCGCGCGCGGATGTTTGGCTGTGTTGGCTGGGCGCTGTGTGCCTCGATTGTCGGCATCATGTTCACCATCAATAATCAGTTTGTTTTCTGGCTGGGTTCTGGCTGTGCACTCATTCTCGCCATTTTGCTCTTTTTCGCCAAAACGGATGCACCTTCTTCCGCCACGGTTGCCAATGCCGTAGGTGCCAACCATTCGGCATTTAGCCTTAAGCTGGCGCTGGAACTGTTCAGACAACCCAAACTGTGGTTTTTGTCGCTGTATGTTATTGGCGTTTCCTGCACCTACGATGTTTTTGACCAACAGTTTGCTAATTTCTTTACTTCGTTCTTTGCCACCGGTGAGCAGGGTACGCGGGTATTTGGCTATGTCACAACAATGGGCGAATTACTTAACGCTTCGATTATGTTCTTTGCGCCACTGATCATTAATCGCATCGGCGGGAAAAACGCCCTGCTGCTGGCTGGCACCATTATGTCAGTACGTATTATTGGCTCATCGTTCGCCACCTCGGCACTGGAAGTGGTTATTCTAAAAACGCTGCATATGTTTGAAGTACCGTTCCTGCTGGTGGGCTGCTTTAAATATATTACCAGCCAGTTTGAAGTGCGTTTTTCAGCGACAATTTATCTGGTCTGTTTCTGCTTCTTTAAGCAACTGGCGATGATTTTTATGTCTGTTCTGGCAGGCAATATGTATGAAAGTATCGGTTTCCAGGGCGCGTATCTGGTGCTGGGTCTGGTGGCGCTGGGCTTCACCTTAATTTCCGTGTTCACGCTCAGCGGCCCCGGCCCGCTTTCTCTGCTGCGTCGCCAGGTGAATGAAGTCGCTTAAGCAATCAATGTCGGACGGAATAATCGTAATGAACATGTCAATGACAGAAAGAATAAAAGCAGGAAAGCTATTTACCGATATGTGCGAAGGCTTACCTGAAAAAAGACTTCGTGGGAAAACGTTAATGTATGAGTTTAATCACTCGCATCCAGCGGAAGTTGAAAAAAGGGAAAGCCTGATTAAAGAAATGTTTGCCACGGTAGGGGAAAATGCCTGGATAGAACCGCCTGTCTATTTCTCTTACGGTTCCAACATCCATATAGGCCGCAATTTTTATGCAAATTTCAATTTAACCATCGTCGATGATTACACGGTAACGATCGGTGATAACGTACTGATTGCACCCAACGTTACTATTTCCGTTACCGGGCACCCTGTACACCATGAATTAAGAAAAAACGGAGAGATGTACTCTTTTCCGATAACGATTGGTAATAATGTCTGGATTGGCAGTCATGTAGTCATTAATCCAGGCGTCACCATCGGGGAAAATTCGGTTATTGGCGCGGGTAGTGTCGTAACAAAAAACATTCCGCCAAACGTCGTGGCTGCGGGCGTTCCCTGTCGGGTTATTCGCGAAATAAACGACCGGGATAAGCAAAATTATTTCAAAGATTATGAGACTGATGGCAAAAGCAAAATTGCCTGATGCGCTACGCTTATCAGGCCTGCAAGTTCAGTGCTCTACGTAAGCCTGATAAGGCCGTTCACGCCGCATCCGGCGTGAACAAAGCGCATCTGACAATAATTTATTTTCCCATCATCTGGCGAAACAGGCGTCGCCTCATGCCTCTTTGACCCACAGCTGCGGAAAACGTGCCGGTGCAAAGCGCAAGGTTATGATCATCAACCCAACAACGCACAGCGCATGAAACACCCAGTCCATCAGGTAATTGCCACTGATGCTACGCAGCACACCAGAAAACCAGGGAGCAAGCCCGGCGATAATAAAACCGATCCCCTGCATAAACGCCACCAGCTTGCCAGCAATACCCGGTTGCGCAGAATGATCGAGCGCCAGCAGCAAACAGAGCGGAAATGCGCCGCCCAGACCTAAACCACACACCATCGCCCACAATACCGGCAATTGCAGTGGCAGCCAGATAAAGCCACAGAAACCAACCAGTTGTAACGCCAGTGCCAGCATCAAAAGTTTGCGCCGATCCTGATGGCGAGCCATGGCAGGCATCAGTAACGCCCCCGCAGCTTGCCCAAGCGTCATCAACGCCAGCAAGGAGCCGCTGTACTGCGCGCTGGCGCCAATCTCAATATAGAAGGCGGGTAACCAGGCAATCAGGCTAGCGTAACCGCCATTAATCAGACCGAAGTAAAGCCCCAGCGTCCAGGCACGAGGAGTGAATACCACACGAACCGGAGTGATTGTCGTGTTATGAGATGAAGAGGCCTGGTGATTGCTCTGCCACCACCAGGCAAAGAGCGCAACAGCGGCAGGCAGCGCCCACCAGGCGAGTGTTTGATACCCGGTTTCACTGTGTTGGACTAACCAGGGCGTCAGGGCAGCACCAAGTCCACCACCGCCCATTAATGCCGCAGACCACAGCCCCATCACCAGTGGCGTGCGCTGCTGAAACTGCCGTTTAATCACCGAAGGCATCACCGCCTGAATGATGCCGATTCCCACCCCACCGAGCAGTGCGCTGCTGAGCAGCAGCGCACTTTTAGGGTAAAGCTCACGCATCAATGCACCGACGGCAATCAGCACCAGGCTGATGGCGACGCTGCGACGTTCGCTGACATGCTGATGAAGCCAGCTTCCGGCCAGCGCCAGCCCGCCCATGGTGACCACCGGCAGAGCCGTCAACAGGGCTGCCACGCTAAAGCTCATTCCACTCGCCTGGCGCAATTGCGGTAGCAGTGGTCCGACGGAGGTGAGCAGTGGTCGCATATTAAGACCAATCAGCACCAGAACCAGCAGCATTGTGAACGTCTTTTGATGGTCGCGCATGGTTGTCAGAACGGTTTGGTTGGCAGATATTTGCCATCTAAGGTGATGACCGCGCGTTCGCCACCTTCCGGGTCCGCCACCTTCTTGACGTCGAGTTTGAAGTTAATCGCACTGATGATGCCATCGCCAAACTTCTCATGAACCAACGCTTTCAGAGTGGTGCCGTACACCTGCAACATTTCATAGAAACGGTACATCGTTGGGTCGGTTGGAACACGGTCATCAATGCAGCCACGCAGCGGAATCATCTGCAACAGTAGAATGGCGTCTTCGTCGAGATCCAGCTTCGCCCCAACCAGACGGGCAGCATCGGCAGGAAGCGCCTGCTGCCCCAGCAAAGCAGCAGTCACGAAGGCTTCTGCCAGACCGGTGCCGTCGGCAAGCTCGGCAAATGAGAGATCTTTTTTAGCTTTGCTGAGCAAAATAGCATCGGCAAGATCAAGACGAATATTGCGGTTAATTTGCGACTGAATCATGGTAAATCTCCTGATGGATTAAAAGTATGGTTATGCTGCAGCTTGCTGGCGTAGCGGTATGGCACAAACGCCGGGATTGGTTGCCAGTGGCACGAACTGGCGGGTTGCGCCGTCAAAGGCTGCGATGCTGCCGCTTTCAATGTCGTAGACCCAACCGTGCAGGGCGATCCGCCCCTCTTCGAGCGCCAGGCGCACCGATGGATGAGTTTGCAAATTAGCCAACTGAGCAATCACGTTTTCACGCACCATCGCCGCAGCTTTGGACGGTAAATCGCGATGCGGGCGCGCCTCATTAACGACGCGGGCAGAATCGGCATAACGCAGCCAGTGAGAGACGGCAGGCATATGGTCCATGCACTGGCAGCTGGCAATAGCGGTCATTGCGCCACAGTTGGAATGACCGCAAATCACAATGTCGGATACCCGAAGCGCGGCGACGGCATACTCCACCGAAGCGGAGACACCACCGGGTTCCGGTCCATAAGAAGGAACGATATTGCCCGCGTTGCGAATAACAAACAGATCGCCGGGTTCGCGTTGTGTCACCAGCTCAGGGACCAGACGGCTATCGGAGCAGGAAATAAAAAGTGTGCGCGGGCTTTGCTGTGTCGCCAGCTGTTTAAACAAGGCTTCCCGCTTCGGAAATGCCTCGCGCTGGAATTTAAGGAATCCATCAATAATCTCTTTCACCGTTAACCTCTGTCTGTCTCTGGAATGAGAGGCAGACTACTCGCCGATTGTCATAAGGTAAAAGTCTCATTTATGATGAGTTCTATTGGATTTACTTATATGTTGGCAAATGCTCTCTCGACATATCAATTATTTTCTTGCCGTGGCTGAACATGGCAGCTTCACCCGTGCCGCCAGTGCGTTGCACGTCTCCCAGCCTGCGCTTTCCCAGCAGATTCGCCAGTTAGAGGAGAGTTTAGGCGTGCCGCTGTTTGACCGTAGCGGGCGAACGATTCGTCTCACTGATGCAGGAGAAGTCTGGCGACAGTACGCCAGCCGGGCGTTACAGGAACTGGGGGCGGGTAAACGGGCGATTCATGATGTTGCCGATCTGACGCGAGGATCGCTGCGTATCGCCGTCACTCCCACCTTTACAAGCTACTTTATCGGCCCTTTAATGGCGGATTTCTATGCGCGCTACCCCGGCATCACGCTCCAGCTACAGGAAATGTCGCAGGAGAAAATAGAAGATCTGCTTTGCCGCGACGAGTTGGACGTTGGGATTGCCTTCGCGCCTGTGCATTCGCCGGAGCTGGAGGCAATTCCTTTACTGACAGAAAGTTTAGCGTTAGTCGTGGCGCAACATCATCCGCTGGCTGCCTGTGAACAGGTGGCGTTGAGTCGCTTGCATGATGAAAAACTGGTCCTGCTCAGCGCGGAATTTGCCACCAGAGAGCAAATTGACCACTACTGCGAGAAAGCGGGGTTACATCCACAGGTGGTAATTGAGGCGAACTCAATTAGCGCGGTTCTGGAGCTGATTCGCCGCACTTCCCTTTCCACATTGTTACCAGCAGCGATTGCCACACAACATGACGGGCTTAAAGCTATTTCTCTTGCCCCACCACTACTGGAGAGAACGGCGGTTTTGTTGCGGCGGAAAAATAGCTGGCAGACAGCCGCCGCGAAGGCATTTTTGCACATGGCGTTGGAGGAATGCGCGGTTGTTGGCGGGAATGAATCACGGTAGCCACTGACACAGGTCAGTGGCTCTTCAACACAAAGGAAATTACCGTTTGTAATCGATGGCTTCTGGCTGCTCCAGATACACGGTGGTTTGTGCCGGTTGTGTGCTGGCAATCACCTTACCGCCACGTACTGAATAGCGCACTGGAACCTGCCGGCGCAGCGCATCAAATCCGTTTTCTGCCGGCAGGATGATCAGGTTGGCGCTGTTTCCGGCGGCAATGCCGTAATCCTGCAAATTCAACGTTCTGGCGCTGTGGTGGGTGATTAAATTCAGGCCATCGTTAATCTGCCCGTAGCCCATCAACTGGCAAACATGCAGTCCCATATGCAGCACTTGCAGCATATTCGCCGTCCCCAGCGGATACCACGGATCGAAGACATCATCGTGACCAAAGCAGACGTTAATGCCGGACTCCAGCATCTCTTTAACGCGCGTAATGCCGCGACGTTTTGGATAAGTATCGAAACGTCCTTGCAGATGAATATTGACCAGCGGGTTGGCGACAAAGTTAATACCGGACATTTTCAGCAAGCGGAACAGGCGTGAGGTATACGCCCCGTTATAGGAGTGCATTGCCGTGGTATGGCTGGCGGTGACGCGCGCGCCCATGCCTTCGCGGTGCGCCAGGGCGGCAACGGTTTCGACAAAGCGCGACTGCTCATCGTCGATCTCATCACAGTGAACGTCGATCAGACGGTCGTATTTTTGCGCCAGAGCGAAGGTTTTATGCAGCGACTCCACGCCGTATTCACGGGTAAATTCAAAATGCGGAATCGCCCCAACGACGTCTGCCCCTAAGCGTAGCGCCTCTTCCAGCAACGCTTCACCGTTGGGATACGACAAAATCCCTTCCTGTGGGAAGGCGACGATTTGCAGATCAATCCACGGCGCGACTTCCTGCTTCACTTCCAGCATTGCTTTCAGCGCAGTCAGCGTTGCGTCCGAAACATCGACATGGGTACGCACATGCTGAATGCCGTTGGCAATCTGCCATTTCAGCGTTTGCCAGGCGCGTTGTTTCACATCGTCATGGGTTAATAACGCTTTGCGCTCGGCCCAGCGTTCAATGCCTTCAAACAGCGTGCCGGACTGATTCCAGTTCGGTTGTCCGGCGGTTTGCGTGGTGTCCAGGTGAATATGCGGCTCCACAAACGGCGGTATAACTAAACCTTGTTCGGCATCCAGGCTGTTTTCAGTTATGGGCATCACGCCGGATTGCGCATCAATGGCACTGATTTTTCCGTCCTGCAGATGAATCTGCCACAGCCCCTCTTTGCCGGGTAACCGGGCGTTAATAATTGTTTGTAAAGCGTTATTCGACACTGTTAGCCTCCACATGCGTCATTGCTGCTGTCGTTTTACGATTCAAAATCGGGTTAAGGATCAGATAGCTCAGCGCGCCACCTAATACCGCGTTGACCGGAACAATTCCCGGTAACCAGTGGCCTGCGGCAATCCCCAGCGCGACAGCCAGAATCGCCACCCAATTGACACTCATCATACGCGTGGTCGCAAAGTGCTCATAGCAGCGACGGTTCATCAGATAGTCGGCGATGATCACGCCCCCCACCGGAGGAATAGCTGCCGAAAGGAAGGTCAACCAGCCGACAAAATTGTTATACAGCCATAATGCGCAGACCGTACCGATAATACCGTTGATTACCGAAAGGGTTTTGCTCGACATACCGGTAATGTTGGCGAAACCTAAACCCGACGCATAGAGTGCGTTATCGTTGGTGGTCCAGATATTCAGCCCCAGCACCACAATCGCAGGCAGCAGCAGACCCTGAGCAATCATCACATCAGAGATATCCGCCATCCCCAGCGCCGCAGCGCCCGCCGCACCGAAAATAAACATCAACGAGTTGCCGAGGAAAAAGGCCACCATCGCCACCAGCACCGCCAGTCTGGCATTGCGACCAAACCGAACAAAGTCAGCGGTGAGCGTGCCCGCACTGATAAATGAACCGACAACCAGCGCCAGCGCGACATTGAAATCTAACGGTTGTGCGGGAACGACTGCTTTCAATGCCTCCAGACCGCCCATACCGTTAACGGCCAGCCACACGGAATAACCGCCAAGGCAGGCAATCGCCGGAACCGCAATTACAGACAGAACCGTCAGCGCCGAAATGCCAAAGAACACGGTTACGGTCATCAGTAGACCGGATACGGCAATCAGCAAATTAATATCCAGTCCGGTCGCCTTGCCCACCGGAATAGCAAACATCGCTACGCCAACGCCAAACCAGCCGACCTGGGTGCCGCCCAGCAGCAGTGAAGGCAGCCATGAGCCTTTAACACCAAAAGAGAAGCGAGCAAGAAGATGGGTGGTCAGGCCGGTTTTTGCGCCAATGTAACCAAGAAATGAAGTGTAAATACCGAGGAGAAGATTACCGATGAGGACTGCGAGGAAGAAATCATGATAGCTAAGACCGGTTCCGAGAGTGCCGCCGGTCCACATACTGGCGGAAAAGAAGGTTAATCCCAGCATGACGAACGTCAATGCCAATACCCCTTTGCGCGCCGACTGCGGGACTGGCCCCTGGCTAAAGTTGTTATCTTGCGACACGAAATTCCTCCGTTTGCTGTTTGAAACCCAAAAAATCCGCCGCATTCTATTCATCTGAAAATAAAAAGCAATCGTTTCCGTGGTGGAATATATTTTTTATATGAATGAATAAAAGAAGATGGGGAAAATTTATCTCTGAAAAAACAGTGGGTAGGCGTGATAAGAGGCGCCAACGTCGCATCGGGCATCGGCGCACAACTGTTGGATGCACCACGCGACGCATCCAACAATACCTTACTCTTCCATCGCCTGGCGGATCTGATCCAACGACGCAGGATCATCAATGGTCGTCAGATCCCCCGGATCGCGTCCTTCGCAAATCGCCTGGATCGTGCGGCGCAGCATTTTTCCGGATCGCGTTTTCGGTAATTGCGAGACAAACCAGACATGCGCCGGGCGGCCAAAGTTGCCAATCTGGCTGTCCACCAGCGCCATAATCGCCTTCTCTTGCGAGAGCGCCACGTCGCGGTCTTCCAGACTGTCGCTCTCTTTAGGAATGACAAACGCCACTGCCACCTGCCCTTTCAGCGCATCTTTCACCCCAACCACTGCTACTTCGGCAACGCCCGGATGACTGGAGATACTCTCTTCAATCTCGCGCGTCCCCAACCGATGCCCGGCAACATTAATCACATCATCGGTACGCCCGAGAATAAAGTGATAACCGTCACCGTCGCGGATGCCCCAGTCAAAGGTGGCGTAAACCGGACGGGAAAACAGCGACCAGTACGTCTTCACAAAGCGGTCGTCGTCGCCCCAGATGGTCTGAATACAGCCCGGCGGCAATGGCCCTTCCACCACCAGCATCCCTTTCTCATTGACGCCGCACGGTTCGCCGGTGACTTCATTGAGCAACTGCACGTTATAGCCATACATCGGCACGCCTGGGCTTCCCAGCCGCGTCGGTCTGTCATCCAGACCGCGAGCAATCGCCATAATCGGCCAGCCGGATTCAGTCTGCCAGTAGTTGTCGATGACCGGCACATCCAGCGTATTGCTCACCCAACTGGCGGTCGGCTCGTCCAGCGGTTCTCCTGCCAGATAGAGCACTTCCAGCGACGAGAGATCGTGTTTGCGAATTTCAGCGGTAGGGAATTTTTTCAGCACGCGAATGGCGGTCGGCGCCGAGAACATACGGCTAACCTGATATTTCTCGACGATTTTCCACCACACGCCGCAGTCCGGCCAGGTCGGCAATCCTTCGTAAACAATTGTCGCCATCCCCGCCAGCAGCGGCGCGTAGACGATATACGAATGCCCCACCACCCAGCCGATATCCGACGCGCAAAAGAACACGCCGCCCGCTTTGCCGCCAAAAATAGTTTCCATCGAGGTCGCCAGCGCCACCGCATAACCGCCGACGTCACGCTGCACACCTTTAGGTTTGCCGGTCGTGCCGGAGGTGTAGAGAATGCAGGAGGTTTCGTTGGATTCCAGCCACGCCACCGGCACCCGCGCGCCGATGTGCTGATGGCGCAACGACGCAAAATCGACATCCCGCCCGCTGACGCGCGCCATTTTCGCCAGCCCGCGATCCACCAGTAAAACGTGGCGCGGCTTGTGCTGCGCCTGACTTATCGCATCGTCGAGCAATTTTTTATAGGGAATGATTTTGCCACCACGCGCCCCGGCATCGGCCGAGACAATCAGCATCGGTTTAGCGTCATCAATTCGCGCCGCCACGCTGTGCGAGGCAAATCCACCAAACACCACCGAGTGAATAGCGCCAATGCGCGCGCAGGCCAGCAACGTAATATGCGCTTCGGCAATCATCGGCATATACACCAATACCCGATCGCCACGCTGCACGCCCAGTGAGCGCAGCATGGACGCCGCCGCATTCACTTCGTCATATAACTGGCGAAAGGTAAAGGTGCGCTCTTCTTCTGTCTCCGAAGAGACGGCAATCAATGCCAGCGCCTCTGGCTGTTTCTCCAGCCAGCGGTCGATGGCGTTGTGACACAAGTTGGTTCGCCCCTCACAAAACCAACGGGCAAACGGCGGGTTGCTGTGATCAAGCGTTTGCGTAAAGGGCGTCTGCCAGTCAATACGCTGAGCCTGCTCAGCCCAGAACTGCTCCGGTTCGTTAATTGAACGCTGATAAAATTCGCTAAAAGACATAATGCTCTCCTGTTGAACTTACGCCTTACCGCTGTTTGCTTAAATGACGTACAGGTCGAGATACTCATTGACCGGCATCTGTTCGAGGCGAGCTCTGTCGAGAGAAACCTCCAGAATGCGCTGCTGCTGGCGAGTCGGGAACTGGCGTGCGAGATTGATTTTGAATTTATCGACCAGTTTCGGAATGCCATCCTGACGGCGACGGGCATGACCAATCGGGTACTCCACCACCACTTCTTCAAAGCGCGTGCCGTCGGTGAACTCAAGGGTAATGGCATTGGCGATAGCGCGTTTTTCCGGGTCGTGGTAGTCAGCGGTAAACGCCGGATCTTCAAAGCAATTGATCTTCTCGCGCAGGGCGTCGATACGTTTATCTTGCGCAACTTTGTCTTCGTAATCTGCCGCCGTTAAACGCCCGAACAGCAGTGGGATCGCCACCATGTACTGAATGCAGTGGTCGCGGTCAGCCGGGTTATTGAGGGGGCCTTTTTTATCGATGATGCGAATACAGGCTTCGTGGGTGCGAATGGTCACTTTTTCGATATCCGCCGCCGTTTTGCCTGCTGCCTGCATCTGTTCATAGAGCGTCATCGCTGCTTCAACTGCCGTCTGGGAGTGGAACTCCGCCGGGAAGGAGATTTTGAACAGCACATTTTCCATGACGTAGGAACCATACGGGCGCTGGAAGCGGAACGACTCGCCTTTAAAGGAGACGTCGTAGAAGCCCCACACCGGCGCGGTCAGGGCTGATGGGTAACCCATTTCGCCGGTTTTCGCCATCAGCGCCAGACGTACCGCGCGGGATGTGGCATCGCCTGCTGCCCAGGATTTACGTGTGCCGGTGTTCGGCGCATGACGGTAGGTGCGCAGCGACTGACCGTCTACCCACGCCAGCGAAACGGCGTTGAGGATTTCCTCGCGGGTCAGGCCGAGCATTTCTGCGACCACGGCGGTGGAAGCGACTTTCACTAACAGAACGTGGTCGAGGCCGACGCGGTTAAAGGAGTTTTCCAGCGCGATGCAGCCCTGAATTTCATGGGCTTTGATCATTCCGGTCAGCACCTGTTTCATGGTCAACGGCGCTTTGCCGCTGGCGACCGCGTTGCGCGAAAGCCAGTCCGCCGTTGCCAGAATGCCGCCGAGGTTGTCGGAAGGATGCCCCCACTCCGCCGCCAGCCAGGTATCGTTGAAATCGAGCCAACGGATCATTGCGCCGATGTTAAATGCCGCCTGGACGGGGTCGAGCTGAAACTGAGTTCCGGGGACGCGCACGCCGTTGGGTACGACGGTGCCGGGGACAATTGGCCCCAGCAGTTTTTTACAGGCCGGGTATTCAAGGGCTTCAAGACCGCAGCCGAGAGTGTCGAGCAGGCAGTAATGTGCGGTGTCGTAGGCTACTCTGGAGCTGATTTCGTAGTTCATCACGTAATCGACGATATCAACGATTTCACGGTCGAATTCCGGGCGGATGTTGTTGATTTGAGCTGACATTGGGTACGTTTCCTTCGGATTTTTTATAAAGTTAAAGTGGTTATTTTTTTACTCTGTTATCGAGGGTGAGTGTTTGCTTCTGAGCAGGCCTTTCCCCTCACCCTAACCCTCTCCCCAAAGGGGCGAGGGAACTGTTCGTGCACTTGGTCAAAATGGAGCGCGTTTTTCCCCCTCTCCCTTCCAGGGAGAGGGCCGGGGTGAGGGTATATGTCCGCACCTGAGCTGGCCTTCCCCCTCACCCTGACGGGCAAATTGTGCGCGCTGTTACCTCCTGCTCCGTTCTTCTTACTGCCGCTTATCCAGCGCGACAAACGGGCGGTCTTCCGGCCCAACATAATTGGCGGAAGGACGGATAATTTTGTTGTCCTGACGTTGTTCGATAATGTGCGCCGCCCAGCCGGTGACGCGGGCGATAACAAACAGTGGTGTGAACATCTCTGTGGGAACGCCCATCATGTTGTAGGAAACAGCGGAGAACCAGTCGAGATTGGGGAACATCTTTTTGCTCTCCCACATCACCGTTTCCAGGCGATCGGCAATGTTGTACATCTTCAGCGAGCCGCCTTCCTGCGAGAGCTGCTTCGCCACACGCTTGATCACCTGATGGCGCGGGTCGGCGATGGTATAAACCGGATGGCCAAAACCAATCACCACTTCTTTGTTTTCCACGCGCTTACGGATATCCGCTTCGGCTTCGTCCGGCGTTTCGTAGCGTTGCTGGATCTCCAGTGAGACTTCATTCGCCCCGCCGTGTTTCGGCCCGCGCAGTGCGCCGATTGCGCCGATAATGGCTGAGTACATGTCAGATCCGGTGCCTGCAATCACCCGGCTGGTAAAGGTGGAGGCGTTAAACTCGTGCTCGGCATACAGCACCAGCGAAATTTGCATCGCCTTTTCCCAACTTTGCGATGGCTTTTCGCCATGCAGCAGATGCAGGAAGTGACCGCCGATAGAGTCGTCATCGGTTTCCGGCTGGATGCGCTCGCCGTTGTGGCTGTAGTGATACCAGTAGAGAAGAATCGAACTCAGCGACGCCAACAGTTTGTCGGCAATATCCCGCGCGCCGGAGACGGTGTGCCCCTCTTTTTCCGGCAGCGTGCAGCCGAGCGCGGAAACGCCGGTGCGCATAACATCCATCGGGTGCGACGCCGCAGGTAAGGCTTCCAGCACGGTACGCACGTTAGCCGGTAAACCGCGCAGGGCTTTCAGTTTCGTTTTGTAAGCGGCGAGTTCGTCACGGGTCGGCAGTTTGCCGTGGATCAGCAGATGCGCCACTTCTTCAAATTCGCAATGTTCTGCGAGATCGAGAATATCGTAGCCGCGATAGTGCAGGTCGTTGCCGCTTTTGCCTACGGTACAAAGCGCGGTGTTACCCGCCGGAACGCCAGAAAGTGCCACAGATTTTTTTGGTTTAATGACATGGGTACTGTTTTGCAGGATCGTTGTGTCGCTCATGTTGTCCTCGTCATTGTTATCATTTGTAGGGTCGAGATTGTTGTCGGATGCGACGCCATGCGTCTTATCCGACCTACAGTTCAGTACACCTCGTAGGCCTGATAAGTCGCGCCAGCGGCGCATCAGGCATCGGTTGTCGAATACAACCAACGGGCGTTTTTTATTTCGCCTGGCTACGGGCAAACAGGTCGTCGAGCTTCTCTTCGTACTGGTAGTAGTTGATGCTTTCGTACAACTCGTTACGGGTCTGCATGGTGTCGATCACGCTTTTCTGCGTGCCTTCCTGGCGCAGGACGTTGTAGACATGTTCAGCGGCGCGGTTCATGGCGCGGAATGCTGAAAGCGGGTAAAGCGCCATTGCGACATGGGCGCTGCGTAATTCATCGGTGGTGAACAGGGGCGTGGCGCCAAATTCGGTAATGTTGGCGAGGATTGGCACCTGCACCGCATCGGCAAACTGGCGGTACATGGCGAGTTCAGTAATCGCCTCCGGGAACAGCATCTCGGCACCGGCTTCAACATAGGCTCGCGCGCGTTCGATCGCGCCGTCCAGACCTTCCACTGCCAGCGCATCGGTGCGCGCCATGATCACAAAATCAGGATCGGTTTTCGCATCCACCGCCGCGCGGATCCGATCAACCATCTCCTCTTTCGAGACGATCGCTTTGTTCGGACGATGACCGCAGCGTTTCGCGCCGATCTGATCTTCAATATGCAATCCTGCCGCACCGGCTTTAATCATCGATTTCACAGTACGCGCCACGTTAAAGGCCGAAGAGCCAAAGCCGATATCGGCATCAACCAGCAGCGGCAGCGAGCAAACGTCGGTGATACGCCGAATATCGGTCAGCACATCATCAAGGGTAGAAATACCGAGATCGGGTAGCCCCAGCGAACCTGCCGCCACGCCACCACCGGAGAGATAAATCGCCTGATATCCGGCACGCTGCGCCAACAACGCATGGTTGGCGTTAATGGTGCCAACAATTTGCAACGGAGTTTCTTTGGAGAGTGCGGCGCGAAACGCTTTACCTGGAGAGTGTAGAGACATAGCCCATCCTTTGTTATCAACTTGTTATTTTCGTTGATAAACACAAAGCAAGGGCTATGCCACAATTGATAAACTCAAAATAATCAATACATTTCAATTTGTTAACAAAAACACTCTTACTTAATCCGCAAATATGCGTTTCAGTTAACGTTTCAGGCAATGTTTCACCGCGTTTCATTGCAACAATTATGAAACAAGACTAAACCCAATATTCGGTTTCTTAATTCTTTGGGGTGCTATGGCACATCCACCACGGCTGAACGACGATAAACCCGTTTTTTGGACGGTATCAGTGACGCGTCTGTTCGAACTGTTTCGCGATATCAGCCTTGAGTTTGATCACCTGGCGAACATAACGCCTATCCAGCTTGGCTTTGAAAAAGCGGTGGCCTACATCCGCAAAAAACTGGCAAGTGAACGCTGCGACGCTATCATCGCTGCTGGCTCTAACGGTGCGTACCTGAAAAGCCGCCTGTCAGTACCAGTTATTTTGATTAAACCCAGCGGCTTTGACGTGTTGCAGGCACTGGCAAAAGCCGGAAAACTTACCTCATCGATTGGCGTCGTTACTTATCAGGAAACCATTCCGGCACTGGTGGCGTTTCAAAAAACCTTTAATCTGCGTCTCGACCAACGTAGTTACATCACCGAAGAAGACGCACGCGGGCAGATTAACGAGCTCAAAGCTAACGGCACCGAAGCCGTGCTCGGTGCAGGGCTGATTACCGATCTGGCAGAAGAAGCCGGAATGACCGGAATTTTTATCTATTCCGCTGCCACCGTGCGCCAGGCGTTCAGCGATGCGCTGGATATGACGCGCATGTCTCTACGGCATAACGCCCAGGACAGTACCCGCAACGCCCTGCGTACTCGTTACGTTTTGAGCGATATGCTTGGTCAATCGCCACAGATGGAACAAGTGCGGCAAACCATTTTGCTCTATGCCCGATCCAGTGCGGCGGTGCTGATTCAGGGAGAAACGGGAACCGGTAAAGAGCTGGCGGCTCAGGCGATACATCGGGAATACTTTGCCCGCCACGATGCGCGACAGGGCAAAAAGTCGCATCCGTTTGTTGCAGTGAACTGCGGAGCGATTGCTGAATCATTGCTGGAAGCGGAGCTGTTTGGCTATGAGGAAGGGGCGTTTACCGGCTCGCGACGCGGAGGCCGCGCCGGGCTGTTTGAAATTGCCCACGGCGGCACGCTGTTTCTTGATGAAATTGGCGAAATGCCGCTGCCTTTGCAGACTCGCCTGCTGCGGGTGCTGGAAGAAAAAGAGGTCACTCGCGTCGGCGGACATCAGCCTGTTCCGGTAAATGTGCGGGTCATCAGCGCCACCCACTGCAATCTGGAAGAGGATATGCAGCAAGGACGTTTTCGCCGTGATCTGTTTTATCGACTGAGTATTTTACGTCTGCAATTGCCGCCACTGCGCGAGCGGGGTGCGGATATTCTGCCGCTGGCGGAAAGCTTTTTAAAAGTGTCTCTGGCGGCGCTCTCCGCCCCATTTTCTGCTGCGTTACGCGAGGGACTAAATACCTGCCAGGTGGTTTTATTGCACTATGAGTGGCCGGGAAATATTCGTGAACTCCGCAATATGATGGAGCGACTGGCGCTATTTTTAAGTGTGGAACCGACGCCGGATTTAACGCCGCAGTTTTTGCAACGGCTACTGCCGGAATTAGCCCACGAGTCGGCGAAAATTACCGCCTCTCCCTTGCTGACACCCCAACAGGCACTGGAGAAATTTAATGGTGATAAAACAGCAGCGGCGAATTATTTAGGCATCAGCCGAACGACGTTCTGGCGGCGGCTGAAAAATTAAATTGCCGGATGCGGTGTGCCCCCCTATCCGGCCTACAAAATCATGAATTTCAATATATTGCATTCACCGATAGACGTGCACATCGGGCATATTTACATGGCTTCAGAATTACTTCTTCTTATAAATATTTGCCGTGCCGTGGATCTTATTGTCAGTCTGACCGGAGGTCAGTACCAACACATCAGCACCTTTTTCATCCGCTTTTTTGATTAAATCTTCTTTTGCATCTGCAGTCGACATTTCATTACTTGTTGAAATATCACCTATTTTTTCATATTGCGATTCAACCTTTTCAAATTCCGCTTTAGTCATCAATTCAGCGGCATAGACGTTTGTGACAACAAAAGCTAACGCACCAACTAAGAGCTTAGTTCCAGTTTTCATAGGTGAACTCCATAATGTGTGATTGGCTAATGCCCTGAAGCTAACAGTCATCATCAGGGTTGATTAATAAGTAGTTCAGCGGTTAGGAAAAATCCACAGGAAAAGAGAATATATTTGTATTGTTCTTAATGCGAACCACTCTTGTCCGACTGGTTAATAACTTTCACTGCAATTATCGCTGGTGTTATTTGAATTATTTTTTATAAAAATCTCAAATTTTCACTCTGCCAGATATTCAATATAAAACTTACGCCACCCAC
This sequence comes from Escherichia sp. MOD1-EC5495, assembly GCF_002965965.1. Lineage (NCBI taxonomy): Bacteria > Pseudomonadati > Pseudomonadota > Gammaproteobacteria > Enterobacterales > Enterobacteriaceae > Escherichia > Escherichia sp. MOD1-EC5495. Next base: position 2,016 of record NZ_PTRI01000032.1, on the reverse strand, counting down.
ATTATTTTTCTGAACAAAAAAAACAAAACAATCTATTGAGTTGATTTTTATAAGCATTATTTGCTTTATCCATTATTAACCTTAAGACGATTTGCTATTATTTTTTAATAATAACATTGAAAAATTCATTCACACCACTTACAAACCACTAAAACCTATCAATGCAATGAACAACTAACACTTTAATAAATTTATGGCATCTAATATTACAGATATTCTCATTTAGCAACTTGTATATTTACGCCTTACAAGGCTTCGGGAAGAAAAACAGTGCAATAAAAACATCTCGCCATTTAAATTTAAGGATGAAAGTGAGTGATATGAAACTAGCAAAACATGCTTTATCAACCCTGGCTATAGCCATTTCAACAATATTATCCACACCCGTATCTCTGGCCGTAACCCCACCCACAGATGAAAATAGCACTGTTGTCATTAATAATGGCGAAGAAGCAAAAGTTATTGCCTCTGAGGGTTATGCTCCCGGATGGAATCATTTTACTTCTTTGAATGTAGGCCAAAACTCTAATGGCTCATTACTCATTGAAAATATTTCACTTATTACTGCTAATGCTACCGTAGGCAATAACTCTGAAGGTTCCCTCACTTTATCCGACCATACCAACTGGCAGTTTGATACCCCTACCTCCAAAATGTATTTGGGCACAAATGAAGGTTCCGGCACCGTATACGTGTTAGAAGGCAGTAAGATAAGTGGCCTGCAGGAACTCAGGATTGGTGAGTATTATGGTGATGCCAAAGGGTTGATGGTTATTGATGGGGAAAACTCATCAGTTTCCTCTAACATTGCTCTTGTTGGCGATCAGGGAACCGGCAATTTACGTATTACTAATGGCGGCACACTCACTACCTCAGCTCAGGTAGCTATTGGATATGCTTATCCAGGCAATGGTACATCAAAAAATCGTAATAGTTATGGCGAGGTTCTGGTTGACGGTAAAAATTCAACATTGAATGCTGAATATGTTTATCTTGGTGGATTCAGCCCAGATGTTGCTTTTAATACTACCGGTATCCTTACCGTTAATAACGGTGCAACAATCAATGCCAATTCGTTTATCTGGGTTACTGTCGCACCTGGCGCCACAGGCGTTTTAAATATTGGTGGTGCGCAAGGTGAGGCTGAACAGCCTGCAGGTTCGATTAATACGCCATTTATTCATTTGGGAGCCGCAGATGCTTCCTCCACATCGGTAGTAAACTTTAATCACTCCAGTACCGATTTTCTCCTGGCCTCACCTATACAGGGAAACGGCCAGGTTAACCAGGTCGGCTCCGGGACGACAACATTATCCGGTATGAATAACTATGCCGGTAATACCTATATAACCAAAGGCAGCCTACGTGCGGGTAAAGAGAATACCTTCAGCCCCAACTCCGATTTTATTGTCGACGGTGGTGGACACCTCGATTTAAACGGTTATTCGCAAGCGTTAAAAACGCTGGCGCTGGCTGGAACAGCAACGCTGTCTTCGTATGAACAAGGCCACGAGTTCACGCCGACCACACTGACCATTAACGGCAACTATACTGCCAGTGATGGTTTGTTAGTCATGCATACTGTATTAGGCGATGATAATTCCGCAACGGATAAACTCGTCGTAAAAGGTGATACTTCCGGTAGCACCCGCATCATGGTCAACAATGCGGGCGGCCTGGGCGCGGATACCCTGGAAGGGATAAAAATTGTAGAGGTTGACGGCCTGTCAGAGGGCGTTTTCAGTAAAGAGGGGCGTATTGTTGCCGGTCCCTATGATTACAACGTGACCAAAAGCGACAACCAGAACTGGTTTTTAACCAGTGAAATTCCCGCAGGACCGTATACCCCACCGGAACTGCCTGTAGTCCCGGAACCAGATCCTGAGCCTCCTGTAACACCAGAACCCCCTGTAACACCAGAACCGCCAGTGACACCGGAGCCGCCTGTTACGCCATCTGTTCCGCAGCCGGAAAGAAAGCATCAGTATCGCCCGGAGATTGGCAGCTATGTGGCCA
>NZ_PTRI01000031.1:0-41289 GCF_002965965.1 Escherichia sp. MOD1-EC5495 | reverse complement strand
GACTATCACTTATTTAAGTGATATTGGTTGTCTGGAGATTCAGGGGGCCAGTCTAGCTTTATTCCAGCGCAATGGATTGCAGCACATGCCGGAACGGATAATCCACTGGCCATCCCCTTGAGCGCGGTTATAGGTATCCCGCTCTATATACGTGCAGAGGCCGTAATTCCCCTCGCCTCGGTATTAATGACCAAAGGCATGGGGATGGGAGCTGTAATGGCACTCATCATCGGTAGCGCGGGTGCCAGCTTAACAGAAGTTATTTTGCTGAAATCGATGTTTCGCACGCCGATGATTATTGCCTTTCTGATGGTAATTTTAGGAATGGCAGTGGTCATGGGATATGTAACGCAAGCGTTATTCTGAGGCTGTAGCGTTAAAAAAGTTTCAATATTTGACATGAAAATAATGCCACTAAAAACACAACAAATTGATATGTAACGATATCTACATGTGACAAAAAACAAATTCAGAGAACCGGATAATCCAGATATCCATCTTTACCGCCGCCAAAGAATTTCTCTTTGATGGGCGCATTCAGCGGTAAATCGTTTTCCAGACGATGCGGAAGATCCGGGTTGGCAATAAACGGACGACCAAAACCAATCAGATCAGCCCAGCCGTTAGCCAGCGCCTCTTCGGCGCGCGCTTTGGTGTATTTACCGGAGTAAATCAGCGTGCCGTGGAAAATTATGCGCAGCGCTTCTTTAAAGGCCGCAGGCATCACCGGCGCATCTTCCCAGTCGGCTTCGGCAATATGGATATAGGCAATCCCCAGCTCGTTCAGTACGCTTGCCGCCGCGAGGTAGGTCGCTTCCGGCGTATCGTCTCTGGAGCCCATCAGCGTAGTCAGCGGCGCGAGACGAATTCCTACACGCTCTTTACCAATCGCCGAAGAGACAGCTTCCACCACCTCTTTCATAAAGCGCAGACGATTTTGCAGCGAGCCGCCGTATTCGTCATCACGCAGGTTGGCCTGCGAGTCAATGAACTGGTTAATGAGATAGCCGTTCGCGCCGTGCAACTCAATACCGTCAAAGCCAGCGGCAATCGCATTACGCGCCGCCTGTGCATAGTCATCAACGATTGACGGGATCTCTTCCAGCGTCAGTGCACGTGGCATGTCATGCTGAACCATCTCGCCAACGCCGTTCTCCGGACCACGGCCTTCCACATCGACAAACACTTTTACCCCTTCGGCCTGAATCGCCGAAGAGGACACCGGTGCGGCGCCGTTCGGTTGCAGCACGGTATGAGACACGCGACCGACGTGCCACAGCTGAGCAAAAATTTTACCACCTGCGTGATGTACCGCATCGGTCACTTTTTTCCAGCCAGCAATCTGCGCCTCAGAATAAATACCCGGCGTCCAGGCATAACCCTGCCCCTGCTGGCTGATTTGCGTACCTTCGCTGATGATAAGTCCAGCACTGGCACGCTGCGCGTAATAGTCCGCCATCATGTCAGTCGCAACGTCACCCGCACCGGCGCGGGAACGCGTCATCGGTGGCATTACAATGCGGTTTTTTAATGGCAACGCATTCAGCGCATATTTAGCAAATAACATAATGGGTTCCTCGCGCGATTATTTATACAGTTCGGCACTCATGGTGACGGTATTGCCCATGCGAGCGCTGGTAATTTTGTATTCGGAGGCGTTCATCTCTTTCGCTTTCTGCGCAATAACCGCTTCCGCAGAATCCAGTGTTGTACCGGTTGCTGTCACGCTTTGCGCCGATGCGTTAAACGCCGCGACAGAGAAAAGAGAAGCCGTAAAAATTGCGATGATCGTTTTCATGTTTATATTCCAGAGTGTCTTAATTGTTTGGCGTTTATTAACGCGATGGGGAGAGAATACGCCTGCCGTCTGATAACATAAATGATACAAATGACAACAGACTATTCTGTTTTTGTTAATAATCAGACGCCGGACATTCCGACGCCTGTCGATCGCATCAGGCAACAAAGTTGTCCTTCAGCGCCTTGAGACCATCCCGATAGATGCCGGTAAACAGCGCCTCGGCCTCTTCGTTCGTCACATTCACCGGGGTGAATTCACCGAACCATTCCACACGGGAAACCTGGCTGTCGGCGGTTTCATGAACGGTAATGGTGGAGAGGTAATCCACCACCGGGAACGGTGCCTGAATAATGGAATAGGTATAACTGCGTTGACGGTTATCAAACGCTTCCAGACGTTCAACCACAGTGCCACCGTCAGAGGTTGTCAGCGAACGAACGCGACCACCTTCTGTCACCACACTTTTCGGGATGAATGGCAGCCAGTCTGGCAGCGCATCAAAGCCGCCCATCAATTGCCATACGGCGTCGGCAGAAGCCGGGATTTCGATTGATACAGTTGTTTTAGCCATGATAATTTTCTCTTAATTTATAGGGTTACATAGTCAGGGTGTCGACGACACCGCCATCGACGCGCAGGGCTGCCCCTGTGGTTGCCGAGGAAAGTGGTGACGCGAGATAAACCGCCAGATTCGCCACTTCTTCCACATCCGCCGCACGCTGGATGATGGAGCTCGGACGCGAGGTTTTAACAAACTCATCGGCCTGTTCACGCGCACTGCGTCCCGACTGTGCAGCGGCATCCGCCAGCATCTCTTTCAGGCCATCGGTAAAGGTTGGCCCTGGCAGAATGGCGTTGACGGTCACACCGGTCCCCGCCAGTCGTTTCGCCAGACCATGAGAGACCGCCAGATTCGCGGCTTTGGTGACGCCGTAGTTGATCATGTCGCCAGGGATTGCCACGCCGGATTCAGACGAGACAAAGATAATCCGCCCCCAGCCCTGTTCCGTCATGCCTGGCGCATAGTGACGCGCCAGACGAACGCCGGAGAGGACGTTGACGTTATAGAAGTGCATCCACTCATCATCCGGCACGCTAAAGAAATCTTTATCGTTGAAAATACCCAGATTATTGACCAGCACATCAGCCGTTGGGACTGCAGCGATCAGCGCAGCCACGCCGTCTTCGGTGCTGAGATCGGCCACCACGCCGCGCAGTGACGCTGTGGGAGTTTGTGCCGCAATCGCAGCCATGGCGTCATCAACGCCGCTCTGTTTACGGCCGACGACAACCACCGTTGCGCCTGCTTTTGCCAGTCCGGCGGCGATACCCTGCCCAATGCCGGAGGTTGAGCCGCTGACCACCGCGACTTTACCTGTCAGATCCAGTTTCATCGTTTTCTCACCAGGTTGCTTAACGGGTCGGCAGCGGAGCGTTTTCCGCAACCAGATTTTGACGGCGCATTTCTGCCCAGAATTCAGCCGGAACAGGCGCATTCAGTGCAGCCAGATCTTCTGCCATACGGCCAGGACGGCTGGAGCCAGGAATAACCGCCGCAACGGCCGGGTTTGCCAGCGCAAACTGCAGCGCAGCTGCTTTAACGTTCACATTGAAACGTGTGGCAATGGCGTTAATTTGCGCCACTTTCTGCTGGATGGCCGCAGAGGCTTTCTGATATTCAAAGTGCTCGCCGCCTGCCAGTACGCCAGAGCTGTACGGACCACCGACAACGATATCCACATTCTGTTCCAGTGCTTCTGGCATCAGGCGTTGCAGCGCACGTTCGTGATCCAGCAGGGAATAACGCCCCGCCAGCAGGAACGCATCTGGCTTCGGTTCGTCCAGCGCCAGCGTCAGTTCGCAAGGTTCGACGCGGTTCACACCCAGTCCCCAGGCTTTAATCACACCTTCGTCACGCAAACGCGTCAGCGCACGAAACGCACCGGTACGAGCAATGTTGAACTGCTCCAGCCAGCTGTCACCGTAGAAGTCCTGCGCCGGGTCGTGGATCCAGACAATATCCAGACGGTCTGTTTTCAGGCGTTTCAGGCTGTCTTCAATCGAGCGCAGCGTGGCGTCAGCAGAGTAGTCATTCAGAATTTTGTTTTTCAGGCCGTGTTCGAACAGGCCACCTTTTTCACCGAAATCACGTTTTGCCGGATCTTCCATTTCGTCCAGCATGATGCGGCCGACTTTGCTGCTCAGAACGTATTCATCGCGTGGATACTGAGACAGCGCTTCACCCATACGAATCTCAGAAAGGCCAGAGCCGTACAGCGGCGCGGTATCAAAGTAACGCACGCCCAGGTTCCAGGCTTCGCTCACGGTGGCGTGGGCCTCTTCTTCCGGAATGGCACGGAACATGTTGCCGAGCGGTGCGCCGCCTAAGCCAATTTTGCCGGGAAGTAAATTTTTGATGCTCATAAGATGTCCTCAATTATTCGGTTTGGGTTCGGGCGTTTTTTGCTATCGCCCTGTGACGTGGATCACATTACCTTGCGAGGTTGTGACTTGATAGGACATAATTCGTCTGACTTAAGTCCTTTGAGGTCTAACATGATTGATTTACGCCAACTGAAGTACTTCGTGGTGGTCGCAGAAGAAGAGCACGTGGGACGCGCAGCCGAGCGATTACATATCTCGCAATCACCGCTGAGCCGCCAGATTGCACAACTGGAAGAACGGCTGGGGCTGATGCTGTTTGAGCGTAATCAGCAGCGCATTCGCCTGACCGCTGATGGACAGACATTCCTTGCCGAAACACGTTCGTTGCTGACACACGCCAACCGTCTGGAGTCGTTAGGCAAACGCCTGGGACGGGGGGAAGATGGTGGCTTGTGTATTGGCTATATTGAAAACGCCATGCATTCCGGGGTGCTTTCTACGGCGCTACGTACGTTACGTGTATCGCGTCCGAATGTGCATATCGCACTTTACAGCCAACCACCGGCCACCCAGATTGAAGGCCTGCGCCAGCGCAGTCTCGATTTTTCTCTGGTCGATACGCCGCCCGCCGACAGCGAGCAGGATCTGGAATATATTCAGGTTCTGGATGATCGAATGTTGTTGGCCTTACCGCAAAATCATCCTCTGGCGCAGGAGGAAAACCTTGTCGCGTCACAACTTGGCGATGAGCAGTGGATTGCGGTGATTCATAACGACGATGCGCATTCTCGCGATCATTTTGTCGCCGCCTGTGTTAACGCCGGGTTTAATCCTGATATTCGCCTGGAAGCGGGTGAACCACTCACGGCATTAGGTCTGGTCGCTGCGGGATTAGGTCTGGCCTTAATTCAACATAGTCTGCGTCATAATGCGCCGGAAGGGGTGGTATTACGTGAATTGCCGTGGATGAATTATTCAACGCAATTATGGGCAGCATGGCATAAAGCCAACCAACGTCCGCTGGTTTCCCATTTCCGCCAGATTTTGCGCGGTGAATAAAACGTTAAGCGGGAACCATTAGTTCCCGCTTCCCGGCCTTGATGTTGATAACGGCGCCGAATTTTTATTATTTATTCACAGCCGCCAAATCCTGCGCACAAGCCCATGCGCTCGACCACGCCCACTGGAAGTTATAGCCCCCCAGCCAGCCGGTGACGTCCATCACTTCACCAATGAAGTACAGCCCCGGCACTTTGCGCGCTTCCATTGTCCGTGAAGAGAGTTCGTTGGTGTCCACACCGCCGAGCGTCACTTCGGCGGTGCGATAGCCTTCGGTGCCGTTGGGCTGCACACGCCATTCGGTTAATGTGGTAATCAGCGCCTGTTGATCACGCACGTTGAGCTGTTTTAGCGAGACATCCGGGATTTGCCCCAGTTGTTGTAACCGTTCAACCAACCGTTTCGGCAGATGAACCGCCAGGGTGTTCTTCAGGCTCTGGTTTGGATGTACGTTACGCTGCTCATTAAGGAAGGTTTCGAGATCCACATCCGGTAGCAGATTGATGCTGACAAATTCGCCCGGCTGCCAGTAGCTGGAAATCTGTAATACCGCAGGGCCGGATAAGCCACGATGAGTGAAGAGTAAGTTCTCGCGAAATACGGTGCCGTTTTCAGCGGTGATCACCGAAGGCACCGCCACGCCCGCCAGCACCTGTAACTCTTCCAGCAACGGTTTATGCAGGGTGAATGGCACCAGGCCAGCGCGGGTTGGCAACACGTTGAGGCCAAATTGTTCGGCAATTTTATAACCGAACGGCGATGCGCCCAGACCAGGCATCGAGAGGCCTCCGGTGGCAATGACCAGTTTATCGCAGCCGACGGTCATACCGTTCAGTTCAAGCGTAAACCCCGTTTCATCCTTTGCCACACTCAGCACTTCGCTGCGCAATCGGAAGGTCACATTACCCTTTTCACACTCATCCACCAGCATGTCGACAATCTGCTGTGCAGAGTCATCACAGAAGAGTTGTCCTAACGTTTTCTCGTGCCAGGCGATGCCGTGTTTATTGACCAGATCAATGAAATCCCACTGGGTAAAGCGGGCGAGAGCTGACTTACAAAAATGCGGATTCTGGCTCAGATAGGCGCCAGGTTCGACATAAAGGTTGGTAAAGTTGCAGCGCCCACCGCCAGACATGAGGATTTTGCGCCCCGGTTTTTTACCATTATCAATCAGCAAAACTCTGCGTCCCGCCTGACCTGCCAGCGCAGAACAGAACATACCAGCCGCACCAGCGCCTATAATAATGGCATCAAACCTTTCCACGTTGCGCTCCTCTTAGAAAAAACGGGCGTGAATTGTAAAGATTCCTCAGTGGTCGCACCAGCATCAATATTACTTAGGGGAAGTATTTACCTGAATTATATAAGATAATTATTTTTTGGGTAAAAATCATACAGGAGGCAAATCAAAAAAATCTATATTTCACTTTGCCCGCGCCGCGAAAGTCACTGATAATGCGCCGCGTTCATGTCCTCAAAATGGCGTAACGTCCTATGCTACATTTGTTTGCTGGCCTGGATTTGCATACCGGGCTGTTATTATTGCTTGCACTGGCTTTTGTGCTGTTCTACGAAGCCATTAATGGTTTCCATGACACAGCCAACGCTGTGGCAACTGTCATCTATACCCGCGCGATGCGTTCTCAGCTCGCAGTGGTTATGGCGGCAGTGTTCAACTTCCTGGGTGTTTTGCTGGGTGGTCTTAGTGTTGCCTATGCCATTGTGCATATGCTACCGACAGACTTGCTGCTTAATATGGGATCGTCCCATGGTCTCGCCATGGTGTTCTCTATGTTGCTGGCAGCGATTATCTGGAACCTGGGTACCTGGTACTTTGGTTTGCCTGCATCCAGCTCCCATACGCTGATCGGCGCAATCATCGGTATTGGTTTAACCAATGCGTTGATGACCGGTACGTCAGTGGTGGATGCACTCAATATCCCGAAAGTATTAAGTATTTTCGCATCTCTGATCGTTTCCCCTATTGTCGGCCTGGTGTTTGCTGGCGGTCTGATTTTCTTGCTGCGTCGCTACTGGAGCGGCACTAAGAAACGCGCCCGTATCCACCTGACCCCAGCGGAGCGTGAAAAGAAAGACGGCAAGAAAAAGCCGCCGTTCTGGACGCGTATCGCGCTGATCCTTTCCGCTGTCGGCGTGGCGTTTTCTCACGGTGCGAACGATGGTCAGAAAGGCATTGGTCTGGTTATGCTGGTGCTGATTGGCGTCGCACCAGCGGGCTTCGTGGTTAATATGAATGCCTCAGGCTACGAAATCACTCGTACCCGTGATGCAATCAACAACGTGGAAGCTTATTTTGAGCAACACCCTGCACTGCTGAAACAGGCGACCGGTGCTGATCAGTTAGTACCGACTCCGGAAGCAGGCGCAACACAACCTGCGGAGTTCCATTGCCATCCGTCGAATACCATTAACGCGCTCAATCGCCTGAAAGGCATGTTGACTGCTGACGTGGAAAGCTACGACAAGCTGTCGCTTGACCAACGTAGCCAGATGCGCCGCATTATGCTGTGCGTTTCTGACACCATCGACAAAGTGGTGAAAATGCCTGGCGTCACAGCAGATGATCAGCGTCTATTGAAGAAACTGAAGTCCGATATGCTGAGTACCATCGAGTACGCTCCGGTGTGGATCATCATGGCGGTCGCGCTGGCGTTAGGTATCGGTACGATGATTGGCTGGCGTCGCGTGGCAACGACTATCGGTGAGAAAATCGGTAAGAAAGGCATGACCTACGCTCAGGGGATGTCTGCCCAGATGACGGCTGCGGTGTCTATCGGCCTGGCGAGTTATACCGGGATGCCGGTTTCCACCACTCACGTACTCTCCTCTTCCGTAGCGGGGACGATGGTTGTTGATGGTGGCGGCTTACAGCGTAAAACAGTAACCAGCATTCTGATGGCGTGGGTGTTTACTCTCCCGGCTGCGATACTGCTCTCCGGCGGGCTGTACTGGATCTCCTTGCAGTTCCTGTAATCGCACGCATAAAAACGAGCGGGTCAGTTTTCTGACCCGCTTTTTTTATGCGTTATTGCTGTGGTACTTAATGCCAGATCATCAATGCAATCAGGCTTACCACGACCAGACCACACAAGGCGCTGGTCAGAATAAACTGCCGACGCACACGCTCGCAGCGACGAATAAACTCATCATCGTGATGATCGCGATACCTCTGAGCATAGATATACCAAACGAGACGCACCTGTTTGTTAGGTTGGCCATGTGAGGTAAAAAAGCCCCCTCCATCTACATATTGATAGAGCAATGGATCGCAATTACGCAGTACCACTAACAACGCGCGTAGTGATGAGAAATAGCGCGCCATGTTAACAATGCAAACGACACATAAAGCCCAAAATAATGCGACGGTGCTTATCATACCTCCTCCCCGGCGACCGGCCCACGGAGTTCCACTCCGGGGCTACCGCTCCCGATACGCTGCCAATCAGTTAACACCAGGTCCTGGAGAAACCGCTTTTGTCGTGACACACATCCGAGCGGCTCTATAGATAGTGTAGGAGATCAGCTTGTTTTTTTTCCATAAGGTTAACCACTATCAATATATTCATCTCGAAAATTTGATTATCTGATTGGTAAGCAAGGCGGATTGACGGATCATCCGGGTCGCTATAAGGTAAGGATGGTCTTAACACTGAATCTTTACGGCTGGGTTAGCCCCGCGCACGTAGTTCGCAGGACGCGGGTGACGTAACGGCACAAGAAACGCTAGCTGGCCAGTCATCGACAACTTTATGGAAGGAGTAACACTATGGCTTATAAACACATTCTCATCGCGGTCGATCTCTCCCCGGAAAGCAAAGTTCTGGTAGAGAAAGCAGTCTCTATGGCTCGCCCCTACAATGCGAAGGTTTCTCTGATCCACGTAGATGTAAACTACTCTGACCTATACACCGGGCTTATTGATGTGAATCTGGGTGATATGCAGAAACGCATCTCCGAAGAGACTCATCACGCGCTGACCGAGCTCTCCACCAACGCAGGTTACCCAATCACTGAAACCCTAAGCGGCAGCGGCGATCTGGGTCAGGTTCTGGTGGATGCAATCAAGAAATACGATATGGATCTGGTTGTTTGTGGTCATCACCAGGACTTCTGGAGCAAACTGATGTCTTCCGCGCGTCAACTGATCAACACCGTTCACGTTGATATGCTGATTGTTCCGCTGCGCGACGAAGAAGAATAATCATCCCCTCCCGACTTGCTCCCGACGCCCGCTTATGCGGGCGTTCTGCTTTTGCGCACTCCTGTTTTCCAGATACGGCCTGCAGGTTCATAGATACATAGAGCTATCCAAATTTTCAGCACATCAAAAAGCAGAATGTAAAACCATCTTACTTCAAACAACCAGCATGATTATCTGGTTATTTTCTATAGAAATAGTGCATATAACTATTTACCACATCAATATTAAAAATCTTAGACATCTGTAAAATCTTTCGCGCGCAATCAATTACGCATTCATACTTTTCAGGATGGTATTGGAAGGTTAATAAATATGAATACAACAACACCCACCGGGATGCTGCAACAACCTCGCCCATTTTTCATGATCTTTTTTGTCGAATTATGGGAGCGATTCGGCTACTACGGCGTGCAAGGCGTGCTGGCAGTTTTCTTCGTTAAACAGCTCGGATTCTCACAAGAGCAGGCCTTTGTCACCTTTGGCGCTTTTGCTGCGCTGGTCTATGGACTTATCTCCATTGGTGGCTATGTCGGCGACCACCTACTTGGGACTAAACGCACCATTGTTCTTGGGGCTATTGTGCTGGCGATTGGTTACTTCATGACCGGAATGTCGCTACTTAAGCCTGATCTGATTTTCATCGCCCTGGGCACTATTGCCGTCGGCAACGGCTTGTTTAAAGCCAACCCGGCAAGCCTGCTTTCTAAATGCTATCCACCGAAAGACCCGCGTCTGGATGGTGCTTTCACTCTGTTTTACATGTCGATCAATATTGGTTCATTGGTGGCGCTGTCGCTGGCACCAGTGATTGCCGATAGATTTGGTTATTCCGTTACCTATAACCTGTGCGGGGTAGGTTTGATTGTCGCGCTACTGGTCTACATCGCCTGTCGCGGGATGGTGCAAAATATTGGGTCAGATCCAGACTTCCGACCACTGAACTTCGGCAAACTGTTGTACGTGTTGATTGGCAGCGTAGTGATGATCTTCGTCTGTGCATGGCTGATGCACAACGTAGAAGTCGCCAATCTGGTACTGATCGTCCTCTCCATCGTTGTCACCATTATCTTCTTCCGCCAGGCATTCAAGCTGGATAAAACCGGGCGCAATAAAATGTTTGTCGCCTTTGTGCTGATGCTCGAAGCGGTGGTGTTTTACATCCTCTACGCCCAGATGCCAACGTCGCTGAACTTCTTTGCCATCAACAACGTGCATCATGAAATTCTCGGTTTTTCCATCAACCCGGTCAGCTTCCAGGCGCTTAACCCGTTCTGGGTGGTACTCGCCAGCCCAATACTGGCGGGCATTTATACTCATCTGGGTAACAAAGGCAAAGACCTCTCGATGCCGATGAAATTTACTCTCGGCATGTTTATGTGCTCGCTGGGTTTTCTGACTGCCGCCGCTGCGGGGATGTGGTTTGCTGATGCGCAGGGGCTGACATCACCGTGGTTTATCGTGCTGGTTTACTTGTTCCAGAGCCTGGGTGAACTGTTTATTAGCGCCCTGGGGCTGGCAATGGTTGCTGCTCTGGTGCCGCAGCATTTGATGGGTTTTATTCTGGGGATGTGGTTTCTGACGCAGGCTGCCGCGTTCTTGCTCGGCGGCTATGTGGCAACATTTACCGCAGTGCCAGACAATATTACCGATCCGCTTGAGACGTTACCTGTCTACACCAACGTGTTTGGTAAGATTGGTCTGGTCACGCTGGGCGTTGCAGTAGTGATGTTGATGATGGTGCCCTGGCTGAAACGAATGATTGAGACACCGGAAAGCCATTAATTTTTTTGCAGAAAAACGGGTAGCTATAACGCTACCCGTTTTACTTTTACTCCGGCGTACCCGCATAAATATCAAAGCGATGCCCTTTGGTAACAACCGCGTTCGGTGTGGCGACATTCGCCAGCGGCGGCGCATAGTCCGGGCGCTTCACCACCACACGTTTGGTCGCCAGCAACCGCGCAGGCTCCAGCAACCCATCGGCATCGAGATCCGGCCCCACCAGCGACTGAAACACACGCATCTCTTTTTTCACCAGCGCGCTTTTCTGCTTATGTGGGAACATCGGGTCAAGATAGACCACCTGCGGGCGCGGAGTAATATCGGTCAGCGCCGTCAGGCTGGAGGCGTGAATCAACTGCAACCGTTCCTGCAACCAGCCGCCGATTTCCGCATCGGCATAGCCACGCGCCAGGCCGTCATCGAGCAATGCGGCAACCACCGGATTACGTTCCAGCATCCGCACGCGGCAGCCGACCGAAGCCAGTACAAAGGCATCGCGCCCCAGCCCTGCGGTGGCGTCGACGACATCCGGCAGATAATCGCCTTTAATGCCCACCGCTTTTGCTACCGCCTCACCGCGACCACCGCCGAATTTGCGTCGGTGCGCCATTGCCCCGCCGACAAAATCAACGAAAATGCCGCCAAGTTTCGGCTCATCACGCTTACGCAGTTCCAGATGCTCCGGCGTTAATACCAGCGCCATCAGGTTGTCTTCATCGTGCTCCAGCCCCCAACGGGTCGCCAGAACAGATAAGGCGCCGTCTCCGGCGCCCGATTCATCAATTAAGCAGATTTTCACTGAATGATCAGCCCTTAATGCCGTAATGCTCCAGCATCGCATCCAGTTGCGGTTCGCGACCACGGAAGCGTTTGAACAGTTCCATAGGCTCTTCTGAACCGCCACGGCTCAGAATGTTGTCGAGGAACGACTGTCCAGTATCACGGTTGAAGATCCCCTCTTCCTCAAAGCGCGAAAAGGCATCCGCCGCCAGCACATCGGCCCACAGGTAGCTGTAGTAACCTGCGGCATAACCACCGGCAAAGATATGGCTAAATGCATGTGGGAAACGACCCCATGACGGAGACGGCACCACGGCAACCAGTTTTTTGATTTCTGCCAGGGTTTCGAGGATTTTCGCTCCCTGATCCGGGCGGAACTCTGCATGGAGGCGGAAATCGAACAGACCGAACTCTAATTGGCGCAGAATAAACAGCGCCGCCTGGTAGTTCTTCGCCGCCAGCATTTTATCCAGCAGCTCTTTCGGCAGCGGTTCGCCGGTTTCATAGTGACCGGAGATAAACGCCAGCGCCTCCGGCTCCCAGCACCAGTTTTCCATAAACTGGCTCGGCAGTTCGACCGCATCCCACGGCACCCCGCTGATCCCGGAAACACCGGCAGTTTCGATGCGGGTCAGCATATGATGCAGACCATGACCGAACTCGTGGAACAGGGTGATCACTTCGTCATGGGTAAACAGCGCCGGTTTACCGTTCACCGGGCGGTTGAAGTTACAGGTCAGATACGCGACCGGTTTTTGCAGCGAGCCGTCGGCTTTGCGCATCTGGCCTACGCAGTCATCCATCCACGCCCCGCCGCGCTTGTTCTCACGGGCATACAGGTCGAGGTAGAAGCTGCCGCGCAGTTCGTTGTTCTCATCATACAGTTCAAAGAAACGTACATCCGGGTGCCAGACATCAACATCTTTACGCTCTTTAGCGGTGATGCCGTAAATACGTTTCACCACTTCAAACAGGCCGTTAACCGCTTTGTTTTCCGGGAAGTACGGACGCAGTTGTTCGTCACTGATGCTGTAGAGGTGCTGTTTCTGTTTTTCGCTGTAGTATGCGATATCCCACGGCTGCAACTCATCGACGCCAAATTCCGCTTTGGCGAAGGCGCGCAGTTGCGCCAGCTCTTTTTCGCCCTGCGGGCGCGCACGTTTTGCCAGATCGGTTAAGAAATCAAGCACCTGCTGCGGGTTTTCTGCCATTTTAGTGGCAAGGGATTTAAAGGCGTAGTTTTCAAAGCCCAGCAGTTGCGCCAGTTCGTGACGCAGGGTGAGGATCTCTTCCATCACCTTGCTGTTGTCCCACTTACCGGCGTTCGGGCCTTGATCGGAGGCGCGGGTGCTGTAAGCGCGATACATCTCTTCACGCAGAAACTGATTGTCGCAGTAGGTCATTACCGGCAGGTAGCTTGGGATATCCAGCGTCAGCAGATAGCCTTCCAGTTCTTTCGCTTCGGCCTGGGCTTTTGCTGCAGCCAGCGCGCTTTCTGGCATCCCCGCCAGCTCCGCTTCGTCGGTGACGAGTTTGGTCCAGCCCATCGTCGCATCGAGGACGTTGTTGCTGTACTGGTTGCCCAGCTCAGAAAGACGGGTGGCAATTTCGCCGTAACGCTGCTGTTTCTCTTTCGGCAGACCGATGCCAGAGAGTTCAAAATCACGCAGTGCGTTATCAACCGCTTTCTTCTGTGCCGTGTTCAGCGTGGCGTAGTAATCGCCATCGCGCAGATCGCGGTACGCTTTGTACAGCCCTTCGTGTTGCCCTACCCAGGTGCTGTATTCCGACAGCAGCGGCAGCGTTTGTTCGTAGGCTTCGCGCAGCTCCGGGCTATTTTTCACCGAGTTCAGGTGGCTGACCGGGGAGAAAATACGTCCCAGCACATCGTCCACTTCCGCCAGCGGTTGGCAGAGATTTTCCCAGGTGTACGGTGCCCCCTGCGCTACCACGCGCTCCACATTTTCGCGGCAGTCGTTCAGCGCCTTAGTGACAGCAGGAACGACATGTTCCGGGAGAATTTTAGAAAACGGAGGCAATTCAAAGGGAGTCAGTAACGAATTCGTCATAGGTACAGTCCTGGTTAAATAGAGGGAACGAAACGCTCACAGGCGCTTTCGCCGGAGGCGACGCTGACGTCTTATCCGGCCTACGTTAATAGGCCGATGCCATCCGACGCGTAATGGGTAATAGCATGGGGTTAAGTGTAGTGAATTTCAATGAGAAACGTTACGCTTTCGCGGCGACGTCCTCTTTTCGGTATACTGTCCTGATATGCTTTTGTGCGCCCCGAATACGGGCCGATTTTTACTTACCGGAACACCTTTACCCATGCTCAGTTATCGCCACAGCTTTCACGCTGGCAACCACGCCGACGTCCTTAAACACACCGTTCAGAGCCTGATCATCGAGTCGCTGAAAGAGAAAGATAAACCGTTTCTCTATCTCGATACCCATGCGGGTGCCGGGCGTTATCAGTTAAGCAGCGAACATGCCGAGCGTACTGGCGAATATCTCGAAGGCATCGCCCGTATCTGGCAGCAGGACGATTTGCCCGCAGAACTGGAGCCGTACATCAATGTGGTAAAACACTTCAACCGTAGCGGACAGTTGCGTTACTACCCCGGTTCGCCGTTGATTGCCCGTCAGTTACTGCGTGAACAAGACAGCCTGCAACTGACCGAGCTACACCCGAGCGATTACCCGTTGCTGCGTTCTGAATTTCAGAAAGACAGCCGTGCGCGCGTAGAAAAAGCCGACGGTTTCCTGCAACTGAAAGCAAAACTGCCGCCAGTTTCCCGCCGTGGTTTGATACTTATCGACCCACCGTATGAAATGAAAACCGACTATCAGGCGGTGGTCAGCGGAATAGCAGAAGGCTACAAACGTTTCGCTACCGGCACTTACGCATTATGGTATCCGGTGGTGCTGCGCCAGCAGATCAAGCGCATGATCCACGACCTGGAAGCGACCGGCATTCGCAAAATTCTGCAAATTGAACTAGCGGTGCTGCCAGACAGCGACCGCCGTGGTATGACCGCTTCCGGCATGATTGTGATTAATCCACCTTGGAAGCTGGAGCAGCAAATGAACAACGTGCTGCCGTGGCTGCACAGCAAACTGGTTCCGGCAGGCACCGGGCACGCCACCGTAAGCTGGATCGTGCCGGAGTAATTGCAACCATCGCTGGCACCTATTACGTCTCGCGCTACAATCGCGGTAATCAACGATAAGGACAATATGTCATGACTAAACACTATGATTACATCGCCATCGGCGGCGGCAGCGGCGGTATCGCCTCCATCAACCGCGCGGCTATGTACGGTCAGAAATGCGCGCTGATTGAAGCCAAAGAACTGGGCGGCACCTGCGTGAATGTTGGCTGCGTGCCGAAAAAAGTGATGTGGCACGCGGCGCAAATCCGCGAAGCGATCCACATGTACGGCCCGGATTATGGCTTTGATACCACCATAAATAAGTTCAACTGGGAAACGTTGATCGCCAGCCGTACCGCCTATATCGACCGTATTCATACTTCCTATGAAAACGTGCTCGGTAAAAATAACGTTGATGTAATCAAGGGCTTTGCCCGCTTCGTTGATGCCAAAACGCTGGAGGTAAACGGTGAAACCATTACGGCCGATCATATTCTGATCGCCACCGGTGGTCGTCCAAGCCACCCGGATATTCCGGGCGTGGAATATGGCATTGATTCCGATGGTTTCTTTGCCCTACCCGCTTTGCCAGAGCGCGTGGCAGTTGTTGGTGCGGGTTACATCGCCGTTGAACTGGCTGGCGTTATTAACGGCCTCGGCGCGAAGACGCATCTGTTTGTGCGTAAACACGCGCCGCTGCGCAGCTTTGACCCGATGATCACTGAAACACTGGTCGAAGTGATGAACGCTGAAGGCCCGCAGCTGCACACCAATGCAATCCCGAAAGCGGTGGTGAAAAATGCCGATGGCAGCCTGACGTTGGAGCTGGAAGATGGTCGCAGTGAAACGGTGGATTGCCTGATTTGGGCGATTGGACGTGAACCTGCCAATGACAACATCAACCTCGAAGCCGCTGGCGTTAAAACCAACGAAAAAGGCTATATCGTCGTCGATAAATATCAAAATACTAACGTTGAAGGTATTTACGCGGTGGGCGATAACACAGGTGCAGTGGAACTGACGCCGGTCGCGGTGGCGGCGGGTCGCCGTCTCTCTGAACGGCTGTTTAACAACAAGCCGGATGAGCATCTGGATTACAGCAACATTCCGACCGTGGTCTTCAGCCATCCGCCGATTGGTACTGTTGGTTTAACGGAACCGCAGGCGCGTGAGCAGTACGGCGATGATCAGGTGAAAGTGTATAAATCGTCTTTCACCGCGATGTATACCGCCGTCACCACTCACCGCCAGCCGTGCCGCATGAAGCTGGTGTGCGTTGGACCGGAAGAGAAAATTGTCGGTATTCACGGCATTGGTTTTGGCATGGACGAAATGTTGCAGGGCTTCGCGGTGGCGCTGAAGATGGGCGCAACCAAAAAAGACTTCGACAACACGGTTGCCATTCACCCGACGGCGGCAGAAGAGTTCGTGACCATGCGTTAAATATTAAAGGGCTAAGAGTAGTGTGCTCTTAGCCCTTAGCTACGTTTCCGCTATCAGTTCAGAAGCTGAAGCAGGAAGCGGATCAGTTCCAGCAGCGCAATTAACGCTCCAAGAACGATGATTGCTTTATCAATCACCCGTTTTCTCCATGCGATGGAGTGAGAATGCATCCGCTTACTCATCCATTGCCTGTCACGGCGCATGTCCCATTGTTAGATGACGACTATCTCACTCCGGCCAGAGCATCAGTTAACGGCACCACCCGTACCACTGATCAGGACTTTGAAAGCGTTTATGCGCATTGCCAGAGTGAAAATGCCTCAGAGCTAACTGGATAATCATACAGTATATTCAGGTTATAAAACCAGCATGTCCTTGCAATAGTTTCAGTATGGTATTAGCATTGATGCGTTAGATGATGGCATTCTCACTCCAGCCAGAGCCACCAACTCAGGGCTGGAAAGTAAAAAACCGACGCAAAGTCGGTTTTTTTACGTCCTGATTCGGACAAGGCTTAATACGGCGGCGATCAAGTGAAAGTATATAAATCCTCTTTCACCGCCATGTATACCAAACTGCCCCTCTGCCAGCGGAAGAAATCGCTAATTCTTGCAATGTTAGCCACTGGCTAATAGTATTGAGCTGTTAGATGATGACTATCTCACTCCAGCCAGAGCCACCAACTCTGGGCTGAAAAGTAAAAAACCGACGACAAGTCGGTTTTTTTACGTCCTGATTCGGGCCTTTTTTCAAATGAATACCCAACGCTTAATTCACACCCATTACCTTCCTTTGCACCTACGCATCCGTTAAACCATATATGTTTTTGACTTATCCGTTTTGAAGAGAGACACTACCTGCAACAATCAGGAGCGCAATATGTCAATTCTGTTACCCATCCAACTCTTCAAAATTCTTGCCGATGAGACCCGCCTGGGCATCGTATTACTGCTCAGTGAGATGGGGGAGTTATGCGTGTGTGATCTCTGTACTGCCCTGAATCAGTCGCAGCCCAAGATCTCACGCCACCTGGCATTGCTGCGGGAAAGCGGTTTATTGCTGGATCGCAAGCAAGGTAAGTGGGTTCATTACCGTTTATCGCCGCATATTCCTTCCTGGGCTGCAAAAATTATTGAGCAGACCTGGCGATGTGAACAGGAAAATGTTCAGGCTATTGTCCGTAACCTGGCCCGACAAAATTGTTCCGCAGACAGTAAGAACATTTGCAGTTAAAAATTTTATCTAAACACATATGAATTTTCGCATGTGTTATATCCGGGAGGCATTATGTTACTGGCAGGCGCTATCTTTGTCCTGACCATCGTATTGGTTATCTGGCAACCGAAAGGTTTAGGCATCGGCTGGAGTGCAACGCTGGGCGCAATACTGGCGTTAGTTACAGGTGTGGTTCATCCTGGCGATATTCCTGTAGTGTGGAATATCGTCTGGAATGCAACTGCCGCATTTATTGCCGTTATTATCATCAGTCTGCTGCTGGATGAGTCCGGCTTTTTCGAATGGGCGGCGCTGCACGTTTCACGCTGGGGCAATGGTCGTGGTCGCCTGTTGTTTACCTGGATTGTCCTGCTCGGTGCCGCCGTTGCAGCCCTGTTTGCCAATGATGGCGCGGCGCTTATTTTAACGCCGATTGTCATCGCCATGCTGCTGGCGTTAGGGTTCAGCAAAGGCACTACGCTGGCGTTCGTGATGGCGGCCGGATTCATTGCCGATACCGCCAGCCTGCCGCTTATCGTCTCGAACCTGGTGAATATCGTTTCGGCAGATTTCTTTGGTCTTGGCTTTCGCGAATATGCTTCGGTAATGGTGCCGGTGGATATCGCCGCGATACTGGCCACGCTGGTGATGTTGCATCTCTATTTCCGCAAAGATATTCCGCAGAACTACGATATGGCGCTGCTGAAATCTCCCGCCGAAGCGATTAAAGATCCTGCTACATTCAAAACTGGCTGGGTTGTTTTACTGCTTCTGCTGGTGGGATTTTTCGTCCTGGAACCACTCGGCATTCCGGTAAGCGCCATTGCGGCGGTGGGTGCGCTGATATTATTTGTCGTCGCTAAACGCGGTCATGCTATCAATACGGGTAAAGTGCTGCGCGGTGCACCCTGGCAGATTGTCATCTTCTCGCTCGGTATGTATCTGGTGGTTTATGGCCTGCGCAATGCGGGACTGACAGATTACCTTTCTGGCGTACTCAACGTACTGGCAGATAACGGTCTGTGGGCGGCGACGCTGGGCACCGGATTCCTGACAGCCTTCCTCTCTTCGATCATGAACAATATGCCTACGGTACTGGTTGGTGCGTTGTCTATTGATAGCAGCACGGCGTCTGGTGTGATCAAAGAAGCGATGGTTTACGCCAACGTTATTGGCTGCGATCTGGGGCCGAAAATTACACCTATTGGTAGCCTGGCAACGCTGCTCTGGCTGCACGTACTTTCGCAGAAGAATATGACGATTACCTGGGGATATTACTTCCGCACAGGAATTATCATGACCCTGCCGGTACTGTTTGTAACGCTGGTGGCGCTGGCGCTACGCCTCTCTTTCACTTTGTAATGAGATACTGATATGAGCAACATTACCATTTATCACAACCCGGCCTGCGGCACGTCGCGTAACACGCTGGAGATGATCCGCAACAGCGGTACAGAACCGACCATTATCCACTATCTGGAAACCCCGCCGACGCGTGATGAGCTGGTAAAACTCATTGCTGATATGGGGATTTCTGTTCGCGCTCTGCTGCGTAAAAACGTTGAACCGTATGAGGAACTGGGTCTGGCAGAAGATAAATTTACTGACGATCGGTTAATCGACTTTATGTTGCAACACCCGATTCTGATTAACCGTCCAATCGTGGTAACGCGGCTGGGAACCCGTCTTTGCCGTCCTTCGGAAGTGGTGCTGGAGATCCTGCCAGATGCGCAAAAAGGCGCGTTCAGCAAGGAAGATGGCGAGAAAGTGGTTGATGATTCGGGTAAACGATTAAAATAAACAAAGGGGGGCTGTGCCCCCAATCTCTGACGAACGCGTATCATTTCTTACCGGATGCATGATCGCGCAATTTCAGTAAATTGCGCTTCCTGCCCTCGCGGATAAATAGTTTCCATTTTAATAAATGGTTATCACCATAATGCTAATAATTAGTACTCCATGTAACATGAGAGAAAAAATAAACTCATTATAATAATTAAATAAAGAACTAATATTACAAGGAGGCGGATAATAACTTCATATGTTAATGCTATCCGGGACTAATGTTCAAGGATATAAATATCAGACAGGTTTACGTTACTATCAGGCATATCGCCTAAGAATCGGATGAAAACTATAAAGAAATATCTATTATGGTTTTAACATTTGTTGATAAGGATAGTAACATGAACAAGACAAAAGGTGCACTCATCTTCAGCCTTTCATTTTTTCTTGCCGCATGTAGTTCGATTCCGCAAAATATCAAAGGCAATAACCAACCTGATATTCAAAAAAGTTTTGTTGCTGTTCATAACCAACCAAATTTGTATGTTGGTCAACAGGCACGCTTTGGCGGTAAGGTTATCAACGTTATTAACGGCAAAACAGATACGTTGTTAGAAATCGCCGTATTACCGCTGGATAGCTATGCCAAACCTGAAATTGAAGCCAACTATCAGGGTCGCCTGCTCGCCAGACAAAATGGCTTCCTTGACCCAGTGAACTACCGCAATCACTTTGTTACCGTTCTCGGCACAATTCAGGGCGAACAACCTGGATTTATCAATAAAGTCCCGTATAACTTCGTTGACGTGAATGTACAAGGTATTCAGGTGTGGCATTTGAGAGAAGTGGTCAACACCACCTACAACCTGTGGGATTACGGCTACGGCGCATTCTGGCCTGAACCAGGCTGGGGCGCACCTTACTACACTAATGCGGTTAGCCAGGTAACACCAGAACTGGTGAAATGATTTAGTTTAAAGATGCAGATATTTTTCAAATATCTGCATCTTTAGTATGAATATTTATATATAACTATAATTATAATATCCTCTCTATTTATTACCTTTGGCACCTGATTATAAAGTTAATGTCCGCAACAGGAGTCGGTTATGTTTCTTATAATTACTAGGGATACAATGTTTTTCACCGCCATGAAAAATATTTTAAGTAAGGGTAATGTCGTTCATATACAGAACGAAGAAGAGATCGACTTAACATTGCATCAGAATGCCTTAGTGATTATTGACACGTTAATGAATAATGTCTTTCATTCTTCAATACTCAACAAAATTGAACATCTGAAGCCTGTTCATGTCATTGTTTTCTCACCGTTTAATATTAAACGTTGTCTGGGAAAAGTCCCGGTAACCTTTGTCCAGAGAAATATTACGATTATTGACTTTGTCGCGCTGCTTAATGGCAGTTACTGTTCTGTGCCAGAAGCGGATGTGTCACTCTCATGCAAACAACATCAGGTTCTGACCTGCATTGCTAATCAAATGACGACGGAAGATATTCTGGGGAAATTAAAAATTTCGCTGAAAACATTCTATTGCCATAAACACAATATTATGATGATTCTTAACCTTAAGCGGATCAACGAACTGGTACGTCATCAACATATTGATTATCTGGTCTGAACTCACCAGCTGATATTTATAAAGAGGCCCGGCGACCGCCAGACCTCCACACAATTACGCTTTACGCAGTAACACCTTCCTGCGTCAATGCCGCAATCTGTTTACGCCATTGCGCTTGCTCCTGTTCGCCTTCTGTACGTTGACCATAGAGCTGCGCAATCTGCGTACCATCATGAGCAAACAATTCCAAACTAGTCACATAACCGTCACTGGCGGGTTTACGAGTAACCCAGGTTTCAGCAATGCACTCCTCTAAAAGGTGAAGAGTAAACGTTGGGTTGAAAATATTCAGCCAGCCTTTCATCGGCACCACTTTTTCAACCACACCGGTGAAGATCTGTACGCAACCACGGTTGCCAACAAATACCATGATCTCATTAGCATCTTGCTGGGCGGATTCCAGTATCTGCGCCAGCGCGCTGTTGGGTACTTTGCAGGCCAAATCGTCTGTCACCAGATTAAACGCCTGCTGACGAGTCAGGTTGTGGCGCTTGAGCAACGTAAAAAACTGATGAACGTCGGTCATCGCCCGCCACTCTTGCTCGACCACACTGGCATCTACGTCGGTTTGTGCGGCAGTCGCATCAACGGCTTTTAACTCAAGCGGCGTATTCTCTTCGACGATAAAACGCCCCAGAAGCTCGTTCCATGCCGCCATGTCAGTATTGTCGGTGGCATAAACTTTCAGTAACGCATCGCCCTGATGATCAAAGAACTGAATACTCTGGCGTTCGCCGCGAGCCGTGGTTTCTTTTATATGGAAAACACTGTCCCACTGATTGAGAAACAGTCGCAAATCCAGCGCACGCGGGTTGAGTATTAATCCGGCATGACCGTTCAAATGCTGGTTCGTGAAAGCACCAATCTGCTCATGAACAGCATATTCGTTCCGGCAAATGCATTTGGTTTCGCCAACGCTTTCCAGTGCCGCCAGAATTTCACGAATATTGCCACGCATCCGCCACGCATCGTGCGTGACACGGGCAAATGCCAGCTCTGCTTCGCTAATATTCATTAAACCTGCGATGTCACGCGCGTACTTTCCGGGATTTTGTTCTTTTAACTCAAGCCAGCGTGTGTAGTGGTTCATTGTCTCTCTTCCTTCCAGATAAACGCCCCGAAATATCGGGGCAGATGATTACCATTGATAACTCACGAAAATTTTTCCGTTACGACCATCCTGCGGGATACCCTGCGGCGACCAGTACTCTTTATCGAAGGCGTTGCCCAGTACCAGAGTGGTGGTCATGCCTTTGAGCGCCTGCTGTCCTTGATAACTAACGTAGAAATCATTCACGCCGTAGCCCGGTTGTTTACTGTAACTGCTGCTGACATGTGTTGAGCGATCGGCAAACGTACCGACCCAACCGACAGAGAAGCCGCTGTGGGCAATGGGAATATTCAGGGTGCTGGTAACAGTATCCGGGTTAATGCTGGAGATATATTCACCGGTATCGGTGTCTTTGCCACGGGTACGGTTATAGGCCACATCAATGCTAAACAAATCAGTGGTATATTTCGTCATCACATCCCAACCCCAGATTTTGGCGTTCGGGACGTTATACGACATGGTCGTCGCCGCTGCGAAATCGACGGTAGTGGAGATGTAGTCCTTCGCTTTGGTATCAAAGTAGCTGGCTTTAAATTCCAGGGCATCATTGGACAACATCAGGTCATCAAAACGCAGCCCAAAGCCGTACTCCTGAGTTTCGTTGGTTTCCGGACGCAAATTCGGGTTCGGCACCCAATAGTTGGTATAGAAGCGACCAATCGAGAAGTGCTTAGAATCGTTATACATTTCGCCCATCGTCGGGGCGCGGAATGCCTGTGCATACGAGCCAAATAACATTAGCCAGTTGGTCGTGTTGATAGTCATCCCTGCACGAGACGACCATTTGTCGGCATCCACATCTTTGTAGCCGTCGCTGCTACCGCGATAGCTGTCATAGCGGGTTCCGCCAAGCAAGGTAATCGGCAGATCGCGTAAGGTTATCTCATCTTGCAGCCAGCCAGAGCTGAAATCGATTTTCGCTTGCGGGAAGCCCGTCGTCGCACCGCCAGGATGTTGTTCCTGACGATAATACTCACCGCCATATGTCAGCAGATGAGAGGCAAAGCTATCGGCAAACAGAGTGGAACGGTTCTCCAGTTTGGCACCTTTTGTTGTCTGTTCACGATACTCGCCGGAACTCCCCGTGTTCTGCGCATTAATACGAACTTCCGACCAGTAAACTTTTGCATCGGCATTTAACCAGTCGTTGCCCAACGGAGCGAGTTTATAAGCAAGCTGCGCATCACGTTGAATCGTTGAGCGATCAACCATCGGGTTGCTGCTATCAGAAGCCTCAACGGTCTGCGGATTTTTGGGTTCACGCGCGTCGTTATTGTAATAACGCACTAACCCGCTCAGAGACTGGGCAGAATCAATTTGCCAGGTTCCTTTCGCCAGCATGTTGTTGATAGCCTCGTCATTCGGCGCGGTTTCACCATTGCTCTGGCGTAAATCACCACGATCGCGACTGGACCAGGCCACAATACCATCCAGATTTTCAGTTCGCCCAAAAGCACTGGCGCCCAGCCCCAGGCTATGGTCTCCCGTGCCGCCAGTGCCAAAGACACGAAAACCACTGCTTTGTCCTTCCTGCAATAAATCTTTTGCATCGACCGTATAGTAGGAGATAACCCCTCCCAGCGCGCCACTGCCATACAGTAATGCCGAAGGCCCACGGACAATCTCAACACGTTTGATCAGCGCCGGATCGAGAAAAGTACCATTCAGGTGTCCGGTATCAGTTCCCTGACGAACACCATCGACAAGAACCAGCACGCCGCGATGATCATAGCCACGCATATTCACATCCTGACCATTTGTGCGTCCCGTACCATCAAGAGTAATCCCAGGAACATGGCGCAGCAGATCGGTGGCTGAAGTGGCCGTTTGGTTTTCAGGGGCGGAAGCGTCGATAACGCTGACCATCATTGGCGCTTCGAAGGAACTGCGGGCATTCCCCGTTGCAGTAACAGTCATGGTTTCAGTAGCAAAAGCAATCGTCGGCAAGCTGGCGGAAACAGCCAAAGCCAACAAACTCAAGCGCAACGAGGTAAATTGCGGACGTGACATAGCGATTCTCCATGAGGAAAATAAAAAATGCTGGCTGCCTGGGTAAAAACCGGGGTGGCTGGCGAAAATAAATTTATTTACGATTCAAAGCGATAGTATTAGCCAGGTGAGTTAATTGGCGTTTATATCCCGTGAAATTACCTGGTATTTCTGACAATTGCGCAAATACACGCCCTCTTTATCAGGTCTGGTGGTACACCACGTCTGGAGTGAAGAGTGCAGTGCGTTATCCCTTACAAAAGTTATAGTTTCATTATCCATATGATCATGTGTTGTTAAATACCAACTTGATAATGAGAATTATTATCGATCAATTTTTTATGATCAAGCTTTTTTTAACCGCTATTAACACACTAAACAGGGGGTTATAAAATCTGTTTATGTCTCATCAACCACAGCCTCCTTGTCACAATTCGCCCCACCGTGCCGTAACGAATCTTTGTCGTTAACTGCAATAATTTTGCTATCTCTTTGCCCTGCAACCCGCAACATTGCTGGTATTTCGCCTTTTCCCCGCCCTCAAATTTAGTCGGTAACAATAACGTTAGCTGACGAATCATCTTGATAAAAATCAAAAATAAATACGCTTGTAACGCCTTGCGTATTGAATCGATGGTGGTATTTCATATATAACTCAAATGATAATCATGATCATTCTCAATTTGATAAGAGTTCTCATATGATGCCAAGGATCACCACCAGGCCGTGTCTTTTTTCCCCACTAACGTTATGTATTTCAGCCGTGGCCTCTGCCGCGAAGACCACGGTAAATCATATCCCCATGAAAAAACTGTTTACGGCAGTACTGGCTCTTAGCTGGGCTTTTAGCGCAACGGCGACCGAACGTATCGTGGTTGCTGGAGGGTCACTGACGGAACTGATCTACGCGATGGGTGCTGGCAACCGCGTGGTTGGTGTCGATGAAACGACATCTTATCCACCAGAAACCGCCAAACTGCCGCATATTGGCTACTGGAAGCAACTGAGCAGTGAAGGCATTTTGTCACTTCGCCCGGATAGCGTAATTACCTGGCAGGATGCCGGGCCGCAAATTGTGCTCGACCAGCTACGGGCGCAGAAGGTCAACGTCGTCACCCTACCGCGTGTGCCCGCCACCCTTGAGCAGATGTACGCCAACATTCGCCAACTGGCGAAAACGTTACAGGTTCCTGAACAAGGCGACGCGCTGGTGACACAGATCAACCAACGCCTGGAGCGGGTACAGCAAAGCGTGGCGGCCAAAAAAGCTCCAGTTAAAGCGATGTTTATTCTCTCCGCAGGCGGCAGTGCGCCACAGGTTGCCGGTAAAGGCAGCGTCGCAGACGCCATTCTGTCACTTGCCGGTGCAGAAAACGTCGCTACCCACCAGCAGTACAAAAGCTACAGCGCGGAATCGCTGATTGCGGCTAACCCTGAAGTGATTGTCGTCACCTCACAAATGGTCGATGGCGATATTAATCGGCTGCGTTCTATTGCCGGAATTACCCACACCGCCGCCTGGAAGAACCAGCGCATTATCACCGTTGATCAAAACCTGATTCTGGGAATGGGCCCGCGTATTGCTGATGTCGTTGAGTCTTTACACCAGCAGCTTTGGCCGCAATAAACGGATTTAAATCAGACGTATGAACATGAAAAACACCCTGGATCTCACGCCACATTTTGCTTTAGACGGAGACCAGCCATTTAAAGACAGGCGCGCCATGATGCCGTTTCGTGGGGCCATTCCGGTCGCCAAAGAACAACTGGCACAAACCTGGCAAGAGATGATTGGTCAAACGACTTCACCTCGTAAACGACTGGTTTATCTGCATATTCCTTTTTGCGCGACACACTGCACGTTTTGTGGCTTTTATCAGAATCGTTTTAACGAAGATGCGTGCGCTCGTTACACCGATGCCCTGATTCGAGAAATCGAGCTGGAGGCAGACAGCGTATTGCATCAGTCCGCACCCATCCACGCGGTCTATTTCGGTGGCGGCACACCTTCCGCGCTCTCGGCGCGCGATTTGTCCAGAATCATCACCACACTACGAGAGAAATTACCGCTGGCACCCGATTGTGAAATCACCATTGAAGGCCGGGTACTGAATTTTGATGCTGATCGAATCGATGCTTGCCTTGACGCAGGAGCAAATCGTTTCTCGATTGGTATTCAGTCATTTAACAGCAAAATCCGCAAGAAAATGGCACGCACCTCTGATGGTCCGACCGCCATTGCGTTTATGGAAAGCCTGGTCAAACGCGACCGGGCTGCGGTGGTGTGCGACCTGCTGTTCGGCCTGCCAGGTCAGGATGCGCAAACCTGGGGAGAAGATCTGGCTATTGCCCGCGATATCGGTCTCGATGGTGTCGATCTCTATGCGCTCAATGTCCTGCCCAACACGCCGCTGGGCAAAGCCGTGGAAAACGGGCGCACTACCGTGCCCTCTCCGGCAGAACGTCGCGATCTCTATCTGCAAGGGTGTGACTTCATGGACGATGCCGGTTGGCGCTGCATCAGTAACAGCCACTGGGGTCGCACCACACGCGAACGTAATCTCTATAACCTGCTGATTAAACAGGGTGCCGATTGTCTGGCCTTTGGTTCCGGTGCTGGCGGTTCGGTTAATGGTTACTCCTGGATGAACGAACGTAATCTTCAGACCTGGCATGAATCCGTCGCGGCAGGCAAAAAACCGCTGATGATGATCATGCGTAACGCCGAACGTAACGCGCAGTGGCGTCATACCTTGCAATCGGGCATTGAAACGGCGCGTGTACCACTGGACGAACTTACGCCACATGCCGAAAAACTCGCGCCGTTACTGGCTCAGTGGCACCAAAAAGGCTTAAGCCGCGATGCTTCAACTTGCCTGCGGCTGACCAATGAAGGTCGTTTCTGGGCAAGCAATATTTTGCAGTCTCTTAATGAACTGATTCAGGTACTTAATGCGCCAGCGATTGCGCTTGGAAAACCATAACAGGAGTGATTTATGAGCCATGTCTCGTTACAGGAATTTTTGAAAACGGAGCCAGACGGTACGCTGGAAGCGATCGCCGAACAATACAACACCACACTGCTGGAGGTAGTGAAAAATCTGCCCTCTCCGACGGTCGTGTCAGGCGATAAATTCGATACTGTCTGGGATACCGTCTGCGAATGGGGCAACGTCACCACGCTGGTGCATACTGCCGATGTGATCCTTGAATTTAGCGGAGAACTGCCTTCGGGTTTCCATCGTCACGGCTATTTCAACCTACGCGGAAAGCACGGCATGTCCGGGCATATCAAAGCAGAAAACTGCACACATATTGCCTTAATCGAACGTAAATTCATGGGCATGGACACTGCCTCTATTCTCTTTTTCAATAAGGAAGGCAGCGCCATGCTGAAAATCTTCCTCGGCAGGGATGACCATCGTCAACTCCTGAGCGAACAAGTCAGCGCCTTCCATGCTCTGGCGGCATCTCTGAAGGAACATGCCTGATGACGCCGTGGCTACTCTTTGGCGCAGGCGGAAAGGGAGTTGGAGCCAGAACGCTTGCACTGGCGCTGGCGGAACAACGTCCGGTCGTTGCTGTCGTTCGCCGTACAGACGCTGCGGCTAAACTGGCACAACAAGGTGTGCAGGTTTTTACAGGCGACGCCTGTGATGCCAGCGTGGTCGCAGCGGCCTGCCGCGCGGCTGGCCCGGATGCGCTTGTAATCTCAACAATGGGTGGCGCACAGGATTATCTGGCGCACAGAACAGTGATTGATGAGGCCGAAAAGGCCGGTATCAAGCGCATGATTCTGGTGACCTCTTTGGGATGCGGAGATAGCTGGCCGTTTTTATCGGATCGCGCCAAAGCCGCGTTTGGTCAGGCGGTACGGGAAAAAACGCTGGCGGAAAGCTGGCTGCAAACCAGCCAACTTGATTACGCCATTCTCCGTCCAGGCGGTCTGCTTGATGGCGCAGCAACGGGTAAAGCGTTACGGATACAAAATCAGGAATGCCATGGTTTTGTCCGCCGTGCCGATGTCGCTGCACATATTGCTGAACTGGCCAGTCAGCCGACACTCAACAAGCAGATCTACAGTCTGATTGAACCAGATCTGAAACCAGCGTAATCCCCTCCCGGCGCGGAATATCCGCGCCGTAATGTCGTAATGGAGTTTTGCGTGCTCAAGGATTCATTTTCTTCCGCCAGTGTCTTTATGGGGCTATCACTATTATTGCTTGCTCTGGTGCTGTTCGGTGCCAGTCAGGGAGCGTTAAAGATCAGTTTTGATGCCCTTTTTGATGAGGAATACCGCGATATCTGGCTGAATATTCGCCTGCCTCGCGTTTTACTGGCAGTGCTGGTAGGCGCAGCGTTGGCAACCGCCGGGGTGATTATGCAGGGGCTTTTTCGCAACCCAATGGCTGACCCTGGATTACTTGGCGTCAGTAGCGGTTCTGCATTAATGGTTGGCGTTGCTATTGTGCTGCCCTTCTCCTTCCCAGTGGTGCTGGTGCTCTATGAGCAAATGGTGTTTGCCATCGCCGGCAGTTTAGTGGTCTGTACCGTCATTTTTCTCATCACACAGCGCCATCGCGATGGCAGCATGATGCAATTGTTACTGGCCGGGATCGCCATCAATGCCCTGTGCGGTGCGGCGATCGGCATACTGAGCTATATCGGCGATGAACAGCAGCTACGACAACTGACATTATGGATGATGGGTAATCTCGGTCAGGCGCAATGGCCGACGTTATTGGTCGCCAGTTCATTCATTCTGCCAGCCATTATGGCAACAACCTGTCTCGCTGGAACGCTAAATTTACTCCAGCTTGGTGATGAAGAAGCCCATTACCTCGGCGTCAACGTAAAGCGTAAACGCCAGCAATTACTGTTGATTAGCTCACTGCTGGTTGGCGCTGCCGTATCGGTAAGCGGCATTATCGGCTTTATTGGCCTGGTGATCCCGCATCTGATTCGCATGACGACCGGGGCAAATCACCGCTGGTTAATCCCTTGCTCTGCCCTCGCCGGCGCCTGTTTATTGCTGATGGCAGACACGCTTGCCCGCACGCTGGTACAGCCCGCAGAAATGCCCGTGGGATTATTAACCAGTCTGCTTGGCGGCCCTTATTTTATGTGGTTGATTCTGCGTAACCGGAGGATCACATGATCAGCGCCAAAAACCTGGTTTATAGCCTTCATGGACGGCGTCTGACTGATAATGTCTCGCTGACTTTTCCCGGCGGAGAAATTGTTGCCATTCTCGGCCCTAATGGCGCGGGAAAATCCACGCTGCTTCGCCAGCTAACCGGCTACCTTCAACCTGATAGCGGCGAATGCCGGTTGTTTAATAAGCCATTAAATGAATGGTCAATCACCGAACTGGCGAAACACCGGGCCGTGATGCGTCAAAATAGCCACATGGCATTTCCATTCAGCGTACAGGAAGTTATCCAGATGGGGCGGCATCCGCATCGTACCGGCCATCAGAGTGGTGAAACGGTGCAGATTATGGCGTTATGCGACTGTCAGGCACTCGCTAACCGCGACTACCGGCAATTATCCGGCGGTGAACAACAGCGTGTGCAATTGGCTCGCCTGCTGGTGCAACTCTGGGAACCTGTCCCCTCACCGAAATGGTTATTTCTTGATGAACCGACGTCGGCGCTGGATATTCACCATCAACAACATCTGTTTCGTTTATTACGCCAGTTAGTTCGCGAACGGCAATTTAACGTCTGCTGCGTATTGCACGATCTTAATCTTGCAGCCCGTTATGCTGACCGTGTTGTTTTGATGCAAAAAGGAAAGGTTGTCGCAAATGGCAAACCGCAGGACGTATTGACACAACAGGCGCTGACAATGCTCTATGGCGCGGATATTACCGTGTTAAAAGATCCTGCCAACCACTCACCACTGATCGTCCTCGATCATTAAAACCAACAGGAGTACCGCTCTGGTACTCCTGCCGAATAAATAACGATACAGATTAGCTAATTGAAACGCCTTTCACCCCTGCCATGCCTTTTAATAATCGCAACAGGTCTTCTATCGACGTCGTGGCATGAAGCTGGATATCAATGGAAACCACGTCATGATCTTCATTTTCCTGCAACGAAACTAAATCTGTTTTTATTTTCTGCTGCTTAAACCAGTCGAGCATTGATACCGTATTACCGTTCACTAACGTCAGCTGTAAATGGTAATTTTTGTTCATCAGGCGGAAGGTTAATTGATGGAAGACTTCCAGCACCAGCAAGGTCATCACGGAACCGTAAATCCCCAGTTCATACATGCCGCTACCAATCACCATACCAATGGCTGCCGTTACCCAAATATCCGCAGCGGTCGTTAAACCGACAATATTTTGATTGCGAACGAGGATGTTCCCCGCACCGATAAATCCGACGCCAGTGACGACCTGAGCGGCAATACGGCTGGGATCAAGCCCGACATGATCCAACGCCAGCACATCAGCAAAACCATATTTCGACACAATCATGAACAGCGCGCTGCCCATGCCAATCAAGACATGAGTACGTAAACCAGCACCCTTGCCGCGTATTTGCCTTTCTATGCCAATAGCACCACAAACAATTGCGGCCAGGATCAAACGAATAATAAATTCGGTAGTCATATAAAAACGCAAAAAGGAGCAGCAAGATGGCTCGGCTTGCTACTCCTTTTTGCTTTATTCCTGTTAATTCGGCAGGACATTTGCCAATTTATCTTTAAAAGTATACAAATTTTTCTGCGGATTTTTCTTACAATATTCAATCACTTTAGGGATCTGAGTCAGGTCAGTTTCATTTAAGGTTACTGTATCGCCACCTTTATAAACTGTTTCTTCATGCAGCATCCACCATGCAACAGGTGTCATCGCTTTCGGATTCAGGTCAATAAATTCCTGACAAGTCATATCCTTAGCCGATTCATTAGCTGCCAGTGCAGATTGCGCATTAACCAGTGACAGTGCCGCTACAGCGCCAACGAAAACAATGGCTTTACGTAGAGATGCAATATTCATTTTACAACCCATTCAATAAATAATTGATATATGAACAGGAGGATTACCTGCTTTATAAGCAAGATATTCCGGCCTGTTCAATATTTAAGGAAATACGATGTAACGCATTCCCGTAATTACATATCTTTCTTAATTTTGTCCCATTCGCCTTTAACTTTATCTTTAAAGCTGGCTTTTTTATCCTGGGTACAAGCCTGAACAATCGCAGGGGTTACGGTTGCAATACCCTGAACATCTAAAACCGCATCTTCCGGTTTGTCTTTATTATTCAGAGCTTCAGCAAAACCGACAGCTGTCGGCTGGAAGGATTCGTCTACAGCCAGGAAGTCTTCACAGGTCCAGGAGTTGACAGGTTTTTTATTGTCAGCTGCTTTTTGCGCATCGGCTGCATTGCTCACTACAGGTAGAAGAAGCAGCCCACCAAGAATAACGCCTAATACTTTTTTCATCGTAATATCCTCAACTATAAAGTGAAAGAGCCGTCACGAATCAATTTCGACATTGAGGTTATAACCTGGTTTTCTGGGTATGTCATGTTGAGACAAAATATCAAAATCAGATATTTTTATTCTAATACAACAAGTTACACGGTCATCAAGCACGGTAATTAGGAAATTTTTATTAAATCAACTGCATTCTCAGATGCATTTTTGGCATAGATTGATAGCAGGGGTTTTCCTTCTTAAATTTATAGGGTGGTTCTATGTTATATATAGATAAGGCAACAATTTTGAAGTTTGATCTGGATATGCTTAAGAAGCATCGCAGAGCGATCCAGTTTATTGCAGTACTGCTGTTCATCGTCGGTTTACTGTGTATCAGTTTCCCGTTTGTTTCTGGTGATATTCTAAGCACGGTAGTTGGCGTATTATTAATCTGCTCGGGCATTGCACTTATTGTTGGATTATTCAGCAACCGCAGTCATAATTTCTGGCCTGTATTATCGGGGTTCCTCGTGGCAGTAGCCTATTTATTGATCGGCTATTTCTTTATCCGCGCACCGGAGCTAGGGATTTTCGCCATTGCAGCGTTTATTGCGGGTCTGTTCTGCGTCGCAGGGGTTATTCGCCTGATGAGCTGGTATCGTCAGCGTTCAATGAAAGGTAGCTGGCTACAACTCGTTATTGGTGTGCTGGATATCGTCATTGCCTGGATATTCCTTGGCGCAACACCGATGGTTTCTGTGACATTGGTATCTACCCTGGTAGGGATCGAACTCATATTTAGCGCCGCCAGCCTGTTCAGTTTTGCTAGTTTGTTCGTTAAAAAATAATAACTAGCCGACGTATCTCCGCTCTATTTTTTAGCCTGCCTCATAGTCACGCACAATGATTATGAGGTGGCTAATACCCACACCACCGCATAGCTACTTTGATAAAACACGTACTATCGTTGAAATAAATCGCACACAGCGATTAAATCAACTATCTGAAATTTTTGTATTTTTTATTTATTTCACGGCGAATTAGCCATTTCAAACATTATCATGGCTGATATTTTTCGTTGTCAGGTTTAATGTTTTAGAAGTGCTGTGAGAAAGTGAATTGAAGGTTCCATAAACATCGATGCTATAGGTAGATAAACAAATATTACAGAGTTTATTTTTTCACTATCAATGCACTAAAAGAAAGCTGGCAATCCAATTGCCAGCTTAAATAGAAACAAGGAGACTCAATATTTAAATCGGATTACGCTTTAACTTTAGTCATATTCTTCAGAGATCACAAATGGATTATTTATAACTTATTCTTGGGTAGAAGTCCGCAGCGTGTTAATGTTTTGTTTATTAATTACAAATCAATAACAACCAGGAATCTTACCTAGGATCAATATATGGACCAGATGATGGCTAAATCTGAAGTTTTGATTAGTGTTAATAGACGTATTAGTTCACGAAGGGCAAGGTTCTTATAGGCGTTTACTATATTGAACACCATATTCGGACATGGATGTAAATAATGAAAAGGACAGCATGTTCGAAACGATAACGGCTAAGGAGCAAGTTATGATTTTTCTCATGACGAAGGATTCTTTTCTTTTACAGGGCTTTTTGCAGTTGAAAGATAATCACGAAATGATAAAAATCAATTCCCTGTCAGAGCTCAAAAGCATAGGCAACAAACCATTCAAGGTGATCATTGATACCTATCATAATCATATCCTTGATGAAGAAGCTATTAAGTTTCTTGAGAAATTAGATGCCGAAAGAATCATTGTTCTGGCACCTTATCACATCAGTAAACTGAAAAGTCAGTCGCCTATTTATTTTATCAGCCGCAAAGAAAGTATTAAAAACCTGATTGATATTACTTATGGAAAACACTTACCCCATAAGAATTCTCAATTATGTTTCTCGCACAATCAATTCAAAATTATGCAACTGATTCTGAAAAACAAAAATGAAAGTAATATCACATCAACACTAAATATTTCGCAGCAAACGTTAAAGATCCAGAAATTCAATATCATGTACAAGCTGAAACTGAGACGTATGAGCGACATCGTGACTCTGGGAATTTCTTCTTATTTTTAATAAGGCGCCGAAGTGACCCAGCGATAATTGTTTGAAATTAATGGCTGGCATGACGAGGGATGCAAATGCTGACTCCATTACTCCCGGTGATAACCCAAGGAGAAGCGAAAACGAATTTATTCCCCTGGTTTGTGTATCCACCAGTAGAAACCTTCGTTGCCCGGATGCAGACAGAGACTGTCGGCAGAACGGCAACATTTTTTTTGCCATTAACATCACGATATTGGTCGCTCTGCCTACATGCTCTCTCACAGGCTTACAAGCTCATGACTTGCATTATGCCGCTGGTCTGTAAATCCCTCATACCTCTCCCCGCACGCAATTCAAAGAACCGTTATTTCTCACGAGTTTTCAGGGACTAAAATGAACAGAAAAAGAATACTGTTAATACCGTTGTTATTCTGCGGCGCGATACTCACCGCCTGCGATGACAAATCGACGGAAAATGCCGCCGCGATGACACCTGAAGTGGGTGTGGTGACACTCTCTCCCGGTTCGGTCAATGTGATGAGCGAACTGCCCGGCAGAACTGTTCCTTATGAAGTTGCTGAGATACGCCCCCAGGTAGGCGGCATTATCATTAAACGCAACTTTATCGAAGGCGATAAAGTTAACCAGGGCGACTCGCTGTATCAGATTGATCCTGCACCTTTACAGGCAGAGCTGAACTCCGCCAAAGGTTCGCTGGCGAAAGCTCTCTCCACCGCCAGCAATGCCCGCATCACCTTTAACCGCCAGGCATCGTTGCTGAAGACCAACTACGTTAGCCGTCAGGATTACGACACCGCGCGCACCCAACTGAATGAAGCAGAAGCCAACGTCACCGTCGCCAAAGCGGCTGTTGAGCAGGCGACGATCAATCTGCAATACGCAAATGTCACCTCGCCGATTACGGGCGTCAGCGGAAAATCGTCGGTGACCGTCGGCGCATTAGTTACCGCTAATCAAGCTGATTCCCTGGTTACCGTGCAGCGTCTTGACCCGATTTATGTCGATCTCACCCAGTCAGTGCAAGATTTTTTGCGCATGAAAGAGGAAGTCGCCAGTGGGCAGATCAAACAGGTTCAGGGCAGTACGCCTGTGCAGCTTAATCTGGAAAATGGCAAACGTTACAGCCAGACCGGCACGCTGAAATTTTCCGACCCGACGGTAGATGAAACCACGGGTTCCGTCACGTTGCGTGCGATTTTCCCCAATCCAAATGGTGACTTACTGCCAGGCATGTACGTCACAGCATTAGTGGATGAAGGTAGCCGCCAGAATGTGTTACTGGTGCCGCAGGAAGGTGTTACCCACAACGCTCAGGGTAAAGCGACGGCGCTCATTCTGGATAAAGACGATGTCGTGCAGTTACGCGAAATTGACGCGACCAAAGCTATCGGAAACCAGTGGGTTGTTACCTCTGGTTTGCAGGCTGGCGATCGGGTGATCGTTTCCGGTTTGCAACGCATACATCCGGGTATCAAGGCACGCGCAATTTCCTCCAGCCAGGAAAACGCCAGCACCGAATCGAAACAATAACGTTGCAGGCTTAAGGGGACTTTCATGGCTAACTATTTTATTGATCGCCCGGTTTTTGCCTGGGTACTTGCCATTATTTTGATGCTCGCAGGCGGTCTGGCGATCATGAACTTACCGGTTGCGCAGTATCCGCAGATTGCGCCGCCGACCATCACCGTCAGCGCCACCTATCCGGGCGCTGATGCGCAAACGGTAGAAGACTCAGTCACTCAGGTGATTGAACAAAATATGAATGGGCTTGATGGCCTGATGTATATGTCATCAACCAGCGATGCAGCAGGTAATGCATCCATCACCCTGACCTTTGAGACGGGAACATCGCCCGATATCGCGCAGGTTCAGGTACAAAATAAACTGCAACTCGCCATGCCATCGCTCCCCGAAGCGGTACAGCAACAAGGAATTAGCGTCAATAAATCGAGCAGCAATATCCTGATGGTGGCGGCGTTTATCTCTGATAACGGCAGCCTCAACCAGTACGACATCGCGGACTATGTGGCTTCTAATATTAAAGATCCACTCAGCCGTACCGCAGGTGTCGGTAGCGTACAGCTCTTTGGTTCAGAGTACGCCATGCGTATCTGGCTGGACCCGCAAAAACTCAATAAATACAATCTCGTTCCTTCTGATGTTATTTCCCAAATCAAAGTACAAAACAACCAGATTTCCGGCGGTCAACTGGGGGGGATGCCACAGGCGGCAGACCAGCAACTGAA
Organism: Escherichia sp. MOD1-EC5495; assembly: GCF_002965965.1. Lineage (NCBI taxonomy): Bacteria > Pseudomonadati > Pseudomonadota > Gammaproteobacteria > Enterobacterales > Enterobacteriaceae > Escherichia > Escherichia sp. MOD1-EC5495. The sequence goes on along the minus strand of NZ_PTRI01000031.1, from coordinate 5,134 downwards.
TGCCTCAATCATTGTGCAGACGCGCCTACAAACGCCGGAAGAATTTGGCAAAATCCTGCTGAAAGTTCAGCAAGATGGTTCGCAAGTATTGCTGCGCGACGTTGCTCGCGTCGAGCTGGGGGCGGAAGATTATTCTACCGTGGCGCGCTATAACGGCAAACCTGCCGCCGGTATCGCCATCAAACTGGCTACCGGGGCAAACGCGCTCGATACCTCGCGGGCAGTAAAAGCAGAGCTCAACCGCTTATCAGCCTATTTCCCCGCCAGCCTGAAGACGGTTTATCCTTACGACACTACGCCGTTTATCCAAATTTCAATTCAGGAAGTTTTCAAAACGCTGGTTGAGGCGATCATCCTCGTCTTCCTGGTCATGTATCTGTTTTTACAGAACATTCGCGCTACGATTATCCCGACTATCGCCGTGCCGGTGGTTATTCTCGGTACGTTCGCGATTTTGTCGGCGGTCGGTTTTACCATCAACACCCTCACCATGTTCGGGATGGTGTTAGCTATAGGGCTTCTGGTGGATGACGCCATCGTGGTGGTGGAAAACGTCGAGCGCGTGATAGCGGAAGATAAGCTACCGCCGCAGGAAGCGACGCATAAATCGATGGGGCAAATCCAGCGTGCGTTGGTCGGGATTGCCGTTGTTCTGTCCGCCGTGTTTATGCCAATGGCCTTTATGAGCGGCGCGACCGGGGAAATTTATCGCCAGTTCTCCATTACGCTGATTTCCTCCATGTTGCTTTCGGTGTTTGTGGCGATGAGCCTGACCCCGGCACTTTGCGCCACCATTCTGAAAGCCGCACCGGAAGGTGGTCACAAACCGAACGCCTTGTTCGAACGCTTCAACCATCTGTTTGAAAAATCGACTCAGCACTATACCGACAGCACCCGCTCACTGCTGCGTTGCACTGGTCGCTATATGGTGGTTTACCTACTGATTTGTGCCGGGATGGCGGTGCTGTTCCTGCGTACACCGACCTCTTTCTTACCGGAAGAGGATCAGGGGGTCTTTATGACCACCGCGCAGCTACCGTCAGGTTCCACCATGGTTAACACCACGAAAGTGCTGCAACAGGTGACTGATTACTATCTGACCAAAGAGAAAAATAATGTCCAGTCGGTGTTTACCGTTGGCGGCTTTGGCTTCAGCGGTCAGGGGCAAAACAACGGTCTGGCGTTTATCAGCCTCAAGCCGTGGTCTGAACGCGTCGGCGAGGAAAACTCGGTGACCGCAATCATTCAGCGGGCAATGGTGGCTCTGAGCAGTATCAATAAAGCGATGATTTTCCCGTTCAACTTACCTGCGGTAGCGGAGCTGGGTACAGCATCAGGTTTTGATATGGAACTACTGGACAACGGCAACCTGGGGCACGAAAAGCTGACCCAGGCGAGAAACGAGTTGTTGTCGCTGGCAGCACAATCACCCGATCAGGTAACAGCGGTTCGCCCGAACGGCCTGGAAGATACGCCGATGTTCAAAGTGAACGTCAACGCCGCGAAAGCCGAAGCGATGGGCGTGGAACTGTCTGATATCAACCAGACCCTCTCTACCGCCTTCGGCAGTAGCTACGTCAACGACTTCCTCAATCAGGGGCGTGTGAAAAAAGTGTATGTCCAGGCTGGAACGCCCTTCCGTATGCTGCCAGACAACATCAACCAATGGTATGTACGCAACGCCTCTGGCACGATGGCTCCGCTTTCTGCATATTCTTCAACAGAATGGACCTACGGTTCGCCGCGACTGGAACGTTACAACGGCATTCCGTCGATGGAGATTTTAGGGGAAGCCGCTGCCGGGAAAAGTACCGGTGACGCGATGAAATTTATGGCGGATCTGGTCGCTAAACTTCCGGCGGGCGTCGGCTACTCCTGGACCGGGCTGTCATATCAGGAAGCGTTATCCTCCAACCAGGCTCCCGCACTGTATGCCATTTCACTGGTCGTGGTGTTCCTCGCCCTCGCCGCGCTGTATGAAAGCTGGTCAATTCCGTTCTCGGTGATGTTAGTTGTACCGTTGGGTGTCATTGGTGCATTACTGGCAACTGACCTGCGCGGATTAAGCAATGACGTCTACTTCCAGGTCGGGTTGCTGACCACCATCGGGCTTTCCGCCAAGAACGCCATCCTGATCGTCGAATTTGCGGTTGAGATGATGCAGAAAGAAGGGAAGACGCCGGTAGAAGCGATTATCGAAGCGGCGCGGATGCGTTTACGCCCAATCCTCATGACCTCTCTGGCCTTTATTCTTGGCGTGCTGCCGCTGGTTATCAGTCATGGCGCAGGTTCCGGCGCACAAAACGCGGTAGGTACAGGCGTTATGGGGGGGATGTTTGCAGCAACTGTGCTGGCAATTTACTTCGTTCCCGTCTTTTTTGTCGTTGTGGAACATCTCTTTGCCCGCATTAAAAAAGTGTAACGTATGAATGAGAGTAAGGTTGAACATGAGCGTTCGGCCTTACTCTTTCCTCGCAACCACTCACTACTCAACAACCAGCTAATCGTGAGGAATACCAGACTTAACAAACAGCAGTGAAAGTAGAAACCACTCCAGCCATTGGTCATCAATTTGAACAGCACAATACAGACCAGCATTCCCGTAATTATATGAATTGTTAGCTTAATAATCCCAAACATGCTGCGTCTTTTCCTCCTGAAAATACTAATACCCGTTTGCGAACTGCCAAAGAGAACTTGCCGTTGGTTCCGGCAGAGATAATCAGGAAAGAGTTTTACATGCAGCGAGTGTGAGATCCTGACCAATACCCAAAATCAGGAGAAGGTTCCCGGCGAATGCTGTGCAAACTGATGTGGTGTGATGCCATAATATTGTCGAAATGTATTTATAAAGTACGACGTACTGCTATACCCACATTTTTCAGCAATGGTATGTAGAGGAACTTGCCGTAACTCAAGTAGTCTTCTGGCCATCGACATCCTCGAGGCGAGTAATATTTTACTGAAGCAAGTATTTTCTTCCTGCAACTTTTTTTTGATTAAGCTCTCACTGGTATACATTGTTTCTGCGATATCACGCAGATACCAACGCCTGGCTATATCAAAGCTAATAATACGTTCAACTTTCCCCGAGACAGTGCTGATACTGTTAAAAAGTAAGGGTATAAGCTCTTTCTTATGAGAAAACATTGATAAGCAGGAAAGATAGAGCATATTGCTCAATATCGGAGAATTTACAGCGGATTTAGCAAAACTATCAAAAATCGCTATCACCAGAGGCATGGGCGGCTCTGGGTTAATTAATAAACGATTTTTGTTATGTAGCCCCAAATTATGTGGTGCCTGACGAATATTTTGTAAGTAATGACAAACCGTCAGCTCATCGATATCCAGACGTCGCGTATCATGTGAACAAAACGAAAAATCGTCTGCCAAATTTTTCTCCAGTAGTAGAATACTCTCTTTGTTCAACGATATTTTTTGCTGTTCATGATAAATATCGAACGAACGGCAGGCGAGGATCACCGAGCAAACATGAGCCATGACTATCCCTTATATTCCATTACTGCGATTATTTCAATTTCAGTATACTGATGAAATGATGCCTGACTGTTCCTCAGGGCTAAAACTGCCATATTTAGTAGGATCATAATTTACCTATTACGCAAATTTGCATAACAGTTAATTGGAAGTAAGTAAATACAATAAAATTATATTTTTAAAAATCGTATAGCCTATGTTTATAAAAATTTGGCTGATCTTATCTCCAGCAAACGTTATATTTAACTTACTGAGAGCACAAAAGTTTCCCGTGCCAACAGGGAGTGTTATAACGGTTTATTAGTCTGGAGACGGCAGACTATCCTCTTCCCGGTCCCCTATGCCGGGTTTTTTTTATGTTCGGGCAGACTTTGTAATCTTATTCTTACAGCCGAACTATAAAATTTTCCTCTGTAACAAGCCTTGTCATTGAGTCGCCATTGAACCTTCCTTGTGCTATTTGTTCCTGATACTCTGTGGGTGTCATCCCATAATAATTTCGAAAAACGTAAATAAAATATGACATGCTGTTATAGCCACAGGACATTGCTACACGTTTTATTGGAATACCAGGCATTACAACAAGTTGTAATGCACGCTGCATTCTACATTCGGTGAGCAGTTGTGAATAAGACGTATCTTCTTCACGCAATTTTTTCTTTAACAGACTCTGACTCATCAGTAACTCGTTGGCGATCTGTGATAATGTCCATTGATGAGCGATATTATTGTTGATAACTGTACAAACTCGCGTGCGCATATTGGGATGTAATATGTTCACAAGTAGCGGTATAAACTGCTCATCCTCAAGAAAAACTGACAATAATGCAAATATTAATGCTCTTTTGCGCAATACCTCACCATAGCGGAGATTATGTTGCTGCGAGAGTTGTGCAACTTCCTGAAAAACTGGAATTTCTTTGGCGCAGTGGTGAATAATTAACGAAGGTGCTTTTTTATGAGCATGGAAAATTAATGCCTCCTCCTTGAGCATCTGGAGAAATAATGAAAGCGTTTCCTTCGTGACAAATACTAAATTTTCTAAGGAGTTAGAAACTAAAACCTGACTTGCATCCGCGCAGACCAAATCACCGCCATTCAAATAGCGATATTCACCATTAGCCACGGTGAGAATATATTTATGTGTTGCGTACGCAATGAGACAAGTGCCATGTTGTGATTGCATAGTTGACTTAATATAACATAAACATATTACTGTTTATTAATGTAGCACGCATTATATCTAAGTCAAATTTACTGGCGTATAAATTTAAACGAAGCGGTAAGAAAAAGGATAATGAGTGGAATAAATTGCGCAGTATTATGGTATTTATAATACAAAAATGCATAGATAAAAATGCAAGATAATGAATACCTGGTGAATAATACCTTAAGGTGATATTTCACTTATACCATTATAATTTATAAACATTCATACTTTATACAACTTAATAACAATATGAATATAAACCAATATTTCCGGGTTATATTCTGACCGAACTCTCAGCCCCGGCTTGCCAGCCGGGGCTGAGGTCCCTTATAGCATCCTGTTATCAGGTATGTTTAAAGCTATTTTGATGAGCAATACCCTGCAATTTCGGGTGATCGCTGAGATATTTCAGGGAGGCTTTGT
>NZ_PTRI01000030.1:0-48043 GCF_002965965.1 Escherichia sp. MOD1-EC5495 | reverse complement strand
CGCGGGGTGGAGCAGCCTGGTAGCTCGTCGGGCTCATAACCCGAAGGTCGTCGGTTCAAATCCGGCCCCCGCAACCAATACTTAGAATGCTGATAAACCGCAACGTGTTTCACGGATTGCGGTTTTTTTGTATCTAAAATCTTCGATCGCTAAACTCACTGCACGTTTTTTATCTCCCTCCCCGCAAAGAAATCAATTATCGACTGGGCAACGTGTATCCCGGTTTGCTGGTATGACTCAACGGTGGCGGCTGCAATATGCGGCGTTGTAATGATATTTTTGGTATGCAGCAATGGGCTAAATTGCGCCAGCGGTTCAGAGCTAAAAACATCCAGCGCCGCAAAAACATTTCGTTCTTCAATCACCTGAAGTAAAGCCCCCTCATCCAGCAACTTTCCTCTTGCGGCATTGATGATCAGAGCGCCATTGCGCATCATCGACAAATATTTATGGCTGATGAAGTTCTCCAGGTCAGGAGAAAAAGGCAAAAGAACAATGATGACATGCGACAGCATGAAGATATCTTCAATTGATACGAACTGAACTCCGGTTTTACCTGCAACCTGATAATCGGGTTGTTTGTCAAAAGCTAAAAGCTCAACATCAAAACCAGACAACCTTTTCGCCAGGGTTTTACCTATATTGCCGTAGCCAAGCAGGCCAATCCGTTTACCTTGTAACTCGCAGCCATGCGACTCTCCCCAGTAACCATTTTGCATCGCATGATAGCTGCCTGGGATATTTCTCATGCTCGCGAAGATAAGACCAATGATAAATTCCGCAACCGCATTTGAATTAATCCCAACCGTATTATTGACCACAATCCCTGATTGTCGTGCCGCGTGAAGATCAACATTATCAATCCCTGTCCCAAATCTCGATATTATTTTCACACCAGGCAGTAGTGATAGCGTGTCCGCCTGATAACAATCTTTTCCGGCAATGGCCGCACAAATAGATTCTCGTAATGCAGTGGATTCTGATTTAAGCAGATGCTCCACATTATTCTTAATAATAAGGTTAAAATTATTCTCTCTTAGCAACTTGCTGGCGGAAACACAGCGCGCTGAAAAGCTGGGAACGGTGACCAGAACGTTTTTCATAGCTGACACTCACTTCAATGAACGCCACCCCAAAAGATGGCGTGACCGGTTACTGTTTTTATATTCTGAAACTATGAGTTTGCTTTAATACCGAGCGCACCTCCTGGATGATATAAGCCGAAATCAGCACGAGTAAATTTTTTCAATTCGGAGAGAGCAAGCGCCACCGCATCACCCACAACCAGAACGACTGTAGATGAACATGACGGCGCTAAACCTAAATTATCCGCCTCGCTTTTGACGGGAATTTCAACGGATAAATCACAACTTATCGCAAGCGATGAACGATGACTGCGAGTAAAGGAGACCAAATAATTACCCATTTTTTTTAGGCTGGGCAACGTTGCCAGAATTTCTGCCGTCTCACCGCTGTTTGAAATAAGAATAACAATATCGTTTTTCGCCACCATACCAAGATCGCCGTGTACCGCTTCCGTACCGTGAACAAAAAACGAGGGAGTTCCGGTGCTGGCAAATGTTGCTGCGAGTTTTCTGGCAATAATGCCGGACTTCCCTACGCCAATAAAAACAACTTTACCCTGACAAGATTGTAATATTTTAATTAAAGCAGCAACTTCCGAAAGGGGAGAATCGATAACCTCTTCAACTGCTTTATGTTCGTTGCGCATAAAATGTTTAATAAGATAGATAAGATCAGTGTTGTTCATTTTCTTTTTCCTGATTAATATTTCTGATTACACCTGCAATGCGCGTAAGCCCCATATATAACTTTTCTCGACTGCAAGCCAAATTCAGACGAAGATAGCCCTCCCCTTCGGTTCCATAGACATGCCCCGCCATAATACCTACTTTACCTTCATAAATTAATCGGCTGTAAAATTTATCAAAGGGATAACCAATGGCAGAGCAATTAATCCACGAAAAATAGCAACCATCAGCCGGCTTCACGATTAACCCCGGAATATTTTCATTTATATACCACTGGGTAAATTGAATATTTGAAGCAAGATGCTCCTTTAATGACGTTAACCATTCCTCACATTCGTTATAGGCAACAATAGTCGCAATTACATTCAGTACTGATGGGGAGTTTACAAAATCGCGATACCTCGATATCGTTCTGAATTGGTGATTGAAATTTTCATCAGGTGAAATCATATACGAACCCGTTAGCGCAGGAACGTTAAATGTTTTCGATATTGAATTAAACGCCACCACCTTTTCATTTATTATTTTAAGCGCAGACGTGAAGCAACGATTAAATACAAAATCACTATGGATTTCATCTGAACACAACCAAACATCGTGTCTTGCACAGCTTGCAGCGATTTTATGCAGACAATCTTCAGGCCAGACGGTTCCTGTCGGGTTATGAGGATTGCATAATAACACCATCTTCGCTTTTTTAATTTTTAGATCAAAATCTTGCCAGTCGATAACGTAATCTCCCTCGTTATCTTTACTCAAAGAAGTTTCCAGCGTATTTCGCCCACTATTTTTAATAACATCAAAAAATGCGTTATAGACAGGTGTAAAAATGAGAATGTTATCGCCACTCGATGTCAGTAACTCTATTGCTTTAGCAATGGAATACATCACACTTGGGCTATAGGTTATCCATTCTGGTTTAATATCTGTTTTATACTGTTTATAATACCAATTAACTATCGCATTCAGATATTCATCATGTTGCCAACGGCTGTACCCTAAAATCGGGTGTTCCAGGCGTTTTTTTAATGCTCTGGTGATAGCTTCTGGTATCGGAAGATCCATATCTGAAATAGAGAATGGCAATACATCTTTTACACCAAATCTGTCCTCACAAAAGTCCCACTGGGTACAATATGTTCCTTTACGGGAAATTGTGGTATTAAAAATATCCATTAGCGTATCCCCATGTAATTATCCATATCCCGACGCAGGGCGATGACTTTAGTGCCGATAATGACTTGTAGGGTATTTTGATCAAGTTTAACAACCGCAATCCCTCCGGCTCTTTTTATCGCAACCTCATCAATTAATCCCATATCTGCGATAGTTAAACGTAAACGAGTTACACAATTATCCAGAGATTTAATATTCTCTCTACCGCCAAGTGCCTGAACCATCTGCGCCGCTGCCTGCAACTCTGATTTATCATGAGTTGGGATATCCGCTATAGCAGTATCTTCGTGGGCGTTTATCGCGATGGGGCTGGACTCTTCACGTCCTACGGTCATCAGGTTAAATTTAAGAATGGTCCAACGGAACACAAAGTAATAAATAAAGAAATAGGCCACTTCTACACAAACCGCTATCGGCCAGCCCGTTCTTGTGCCACGTAAGACACCAAAGCTAATAAACTGAATCAGATCGCCAGTAAACCCCATCTTCACGCCCATATATGGCAGAACCATGTTAGCGAATCCATTCATAAAAGCATGGAAGACAAACAGCAACGGACTGACAAACAAGAAGAGAAATTCAATCGGTTCGCTAACGCCACCAATAATGACCGTCAGCACACCGGAAATAAGCAATGCTTTGATAGCCTTTCGGTTCTGAGCATGAGCGGTGCGATACATCGCCAGCGCGGCACCAGCCAGACCATACTGGATCATCAGTTTGCCCTGTTCCATTTTCCCCGCCAAATCCAGCGGAATAACAGTATTCTCTTTGACGTACGCCATAAACATATTCAGAGTGCCGTAATATTCTTCACCACCAATTACTGCCGAACCGCCGATTGGGGTAAATCGGAAAACTGATGTCACCAGATGGTTTAGGCCAAAAGGTATCGTCACGCGTTCAGCAACTGCATAGAAGAAATAACCGACAGGACCGGAAGTTGAAATCCAGTGACCAATGAGCATGAAAAGATTGAAAAATGGCGGCCAGATAAAAGGAATAATCAGGCCAAACCCACTTATCACAATTAGTGTAATGATAGGCACCAGGCGCGGACCACTATAAAAACCTAATGACTCAGGAATGCGTAAGTTAACGATCTTTTTATACATGCTGGCGACTAATAAACCTGAAACAATCCCTCCCAGCACACTGGTATTATAGGACTGGATCCCCAAAATGATAGTTTGTCCATGTGTCGACATTTGGTCAGCTGCGACCAATAAATCGTGTTGTTTAAGGTAAAAATTTGTTCCCAAATGCATCGCCATAAAACCAATTAAGCCAGAAAATGCACCATAGGCTTTATCATCTTTCTCTTTTAATAATCCTAAGGGAATCGCTATCGCAAATAGTACAGGTAAATTAACAAAAGCAAACAAACCAAGGCTAACAATGAAATCAAGTATGGTTTTAATTATTGGAATAGCCAGAAATGGAATTAACTTTGCCATATCATCACTGGCTAAACCACTTCCTAGTCCTAGCATCATGCCACATACACTTAGCAGAGCGATGGGATACATAAATGCTTTTCCCAGGCTCTGAAAAAAACTCCAGGCTTTCTTTTGTTTCATGCTGGTTATCTCATAAAAATATTATATGTAGTTAGTCCATTAATACTTTGGTACGAATAGAGAGATATAGCTTTTCTTCTAAAATCAATTCATATTTAAACGTGCTGTACAGATACCTTTCTATTTCATGAATAGCGCGTTGCAATTGAATGTCTTTTTCAAGAAACTGTTCATAGATATCGCCAATATCTTTCTGTTTTATTTTTTCATTGCATAATACTCGACAAGAAAAATACTTAAGATGCATCATAAATCTTGAATAGTTAAATGAACTCCTGTCCACCCTTCTGTTATAAATTCCCTCAATAATCTCCGTAATTTTTTGAGACAACTCAATAATTCGTACAGATTCATAATCAATTGAGTTTTCATAGTTATTTAAAATATGTAATGCAATAAAACCAATCTCGTCATCCGGAAGCTGAAAGCTAAATTGATCATTGATGATTGTTAATGCATCCCGACTTATCGCATATTCTGCTTTATACAACGCTTTGATTTCCTCAAGTAAAACATTATTAATTTGTATTCCGGAGGCGACTCGGGATATTGCATTCGAAATGTGATCGGCAAGAATGAGCAGTAGCGATGGATTTAGCTTTTTTTCAAGATTGATCTCCGCATATTGCACTATCTTTTCAGCCACAAATACATACTCAATATCCACATGCTCAATCAGTTTGTAGAGTTTATTTTTTTGCTCATTCCTGACATAAAAAATTCGGTTAGCCGGATGTTCGGGTACAGGCATACCATATTTTTTGTTGTAACCGACACCAGGTCCAGAAATGATAACCTCCTGTCCATTCATCGATGCCTGCACACAATTATTGTTCATGACTTTTTCGATGATCATTTCATGGCTCCAAAAAAAAAGGCAAGGCACGTCAGAAGTAATAATTACTTCAAACATTGCCTTGCCTGATTTAACAGTTACAAGATGATTAACTAATGCCTATACCTTACACGGGATTGCCTTTAATAAAAGAGACGCCAGGCTTATTTTTCAAGCTAACTTTCAAATATTCGACAGCAGTCACAAAATCATCGTTTAACATTCATATAAATAATATCCATTCAATTAAATATAAATTAATTGAATGGATAAATTAAAACATCATCCCCTTCTCGCCAGCGTCGCTCCATCGGCAAAATACGCTTTAATTCCCGCAAGAATGGACTCTGCAACTTCCTGCTGGAAAGTCGCCGTTTTCAGTTTGCGCTCTTCCTCAACGTTACTGATAAACGCCGTTTCGACCAGAATGGAGGGAATATCAGGCGCTTTCAGCACGGCAAACCCGGCCTGCTCGACCTGATTTTTATGCAGCTTGTTGATTTTACCAAGTTTATTTAGTACTGCCCTACCAAACTTCAGGCTGTCGGCAATGGTCAGCGACTGCACCATATCAAACATGGTGTGGTCGACATAGCGGTCGCCGCTTTTGCTCACACCACCAATTAAGTCCGAGGCGTTCTGGGTTTGCGCCAGATATTTTGCCGCAGTACTGGTTGCGCCTTTGGTCGAAAGCGCAAACACCGAGGAACCGCTCGGCTGGCGGCTGGTAAAGGCATCTGCATGGATAGAGACAAACAGGTCAGCACGTTGTTTCTGTGCTTTTGCTACGCGCACTTGCAATGGAATGAAGATGTCTTCATTACGCGTCATGTACACCTTCATATTGCCCTCTTTCTCGATCAGAGAGCGCAGACGGCGGGCAATTTGTAATACCACGTCTTTTTCACGCGTTTTGTATTTCCCCACTGCGCCGGAGTCTTCGCCACCGTGGCCAGGGTCAAGCATGATGACAATCGGGCGATCGCGCCCTGCCTTACCTGGCTGCGGACCACTTTGCGCAGGCGGCACCTGTTTTTCGAGATCGCCTTTGTTGTAATCCTCCAGCAGAGCCAGCAGCGGGTCTTGCATATCCTGCGCATTGACCGGATAGAGATCCATCACCAGACGCTCTTTAAATCCGGCAACCGGCGCGAGGGCAAACATCTGTGGTTTTACGTTTTGCTTTAATTCAAAAACCATCCGCACGGTTTGCGGATCAAATTGCCCGACACGAGCTGACTTGATGAACGGGTCGTCAGCACGAATTTGTGCCGCCATCCCCTTGAGCACCGAGTTCAGGTTTACATCTTCAATATCCACCACCACGCGCTCAGGATTACTCAACGCGAACTGCTTATATTTCAGCTGACGATTTGATTCAACCGTCACACGGGTATAGCTGGACGCAGGCCAGACGCGCACCGCCACGACCTGGCTGACCGCAGCCAGGCTGACCTGACTTACGCTCAATAGCCACATGGCACCCGCGCCTTGCAGTAAACGACGACGGCTGATTGCAGTATTGGATCCTGACATGCCTCTCCCGAGCAAAAAATCTAAGCTGTGTAACAAGTAAACGACCAATTTGACCGGAAACTTTAGCGAAAGACGCATAATCTGTCATCTATAAAACGGTAAACATTCTTTTTATATTCACAGCATTACTGATAAAAAAGTTGCTCATGCGTAAAATTTGCACTTGCACACGGCGAAAAAACAGAATAAAAATACATTAATTTCGAATAATCATGCAAAGAGGTGTGCCGTGGTGAAGGAACGTAAAACCGAGCTGGTCGAGGGATTCCGCCATTCGGTTCCCTATATCAACACTCATCGGGGAAAAACGTTTGTCATCATGCTCGGCGGCGAAGCCATTGAGCATGAGAATTTCTCCAGTATCGTTAATGATATTGGGCTATTGCACAGCCTCGGCATACGTCTGGTCGTCGTCTATGGCGCGCGTCCACAGATCGACGCGAATCTGGCGGCGCATCATCACGAACCGCTGTACCACAAGAATATACGCGTGACTGACGGCAAAACGCTGGAGCTGGTGAAGCAAGCTGCGGGGACATTGCAACTAGACATCACAGCACGCCTGTCGATGAGCCTTAATAACACGCCATTGCAGGGCGCGCATATCAATGTCGTCAGTGGCAATTTTATTATTGCCCAGCCGCTGGGCGTCGATGACGGCGTGGATTACTGCCATAGCGGGCGTATCCGGCGGATTGACGAAGAAGCGATTCATCGCCAACTGGACAGCGGTGCGATTGTGCTGATGGGCCCGGTGGCGGTTTCGGTCACTGGCGAGAGCTTTAACCTGACCTCGGAAGAGATTGCCACACAACTGGCCATCAAACTGAAAGCTGAGAAGATGATTGGTTTTTGCTCTTCACAGGGCGTCACCAATGACGATGGCGATATTGTCTCCGAACTTTTCCCTAACGAGGCGCAAGCGCGAGTAGAAGCCCAGGAAGAGAAAGGCGATTACAACTCTGGTACGGTGCGCTTTTTGCGTGGCGCGGTGAAAGCCTGTCGCAGCGGTGTTCGTCGCTGTCATTTAATCAGTTATCAGGAAGATGGCGCGCTGTTGCAAGAGCTGTTCTCACGTGACGGTATCGGTACGCAAATTGTGATGGAAAGCGCGGAGCAGATTCGTCGCGCAACAATCAACGATATTGGCGGTATTCTGGAGTTGATTCGCCCGCTGGAGCAGCAAGGCATTCTGGTACGTCGTTCTCGCGAACAACTGGAGATGGAAATCGACAAATTCACTATTATTCAGCGCGATAACACAACTATTGCCTGCGCCGCACTCTATCCGTTCCCGGAAGAGAAGATTGGCGAAATGGCCTGTGTGGCGGTACACCCGGATTACCGTAGTTCATCACGGGGCGAGGTTTTACTGGAACGCATTGCCGCTCAGGCGAAGCAGAGCGGGTTAAGCAAATTGTTTGTGCTGACCACGCGCAGTATTCACTGGTTCCAGGAGCGCGGATTTACCCCGGTGGATATTGACTCACTGCCGGAGAGCAAAAAGCAGATGTACAACTACCAGCGTAAATCAAAGGTGTTGATGGCGGATTTAGGGTAAGCGATGGATATAGCCGGATGCGGCATACGCAATACCTCCAGGCATGATAAGACGCCCATGCGTCGCATCAGGCAATCACGTTTATTCCCGCGAACTAAACAACGCTGCCAGCCCGCTACGCCGCTCGGTGCGCGTGGCGATTGCCGCACTCAATATGCGCTCATCGGCATATAGCGACAAACGGCGACGCGCACGGGTTACCGCAGTGTAAACCAGCTCTCGTGTTACCACCGGTGTACGCTGGCTCGGTAAAATCAACGCCGCATGGTCGAACTCCGATCCCTGCGATTTATGTACCGTCATCGCCCACGTAGTTTCGTGCTCCGGCAGGCGGCTCGGTTGCACTGACTTGATATTGCCATCTGGCATCGCAAACCAGACGCGCGTTCCCTGCCCACGATCCAGCGCAATCCCAATATCACCATTGAACAACCCAAGCGCGCTGTCATTGCGGGCAATCATTACCGGCCTGCCTTCGTACCAGCGCGAGTGCGGATGACGATGAATTTTGCGCTTCTGTTGCATAAACTGCTCAATTCGCTCATTCAGTCCAGCGACGCCAAATGGCCCTTCCCGCAGGGCGCACAATAGCTGGTATTCATTGAACGCTTGAATGATTAAATCCGGCTCGGCACGTGCTTGTAGCAGATCCAGATAACGTCCGTAACCCGCAAGAGCTTCTTCAAGCATCGCAATATAGTCTTCGCCGTTCTGCAAAAGCCGTTTTTCGATGTCAGTAAAATCCTGCTGAAAAACCGTTTTCACTGCCGTTTTATCACCACGGTTGATCGCCGCAGCTAACTGACCAATGCCAGAATCGCTGCCGAAACGGTAGCTTTTTTGCAGCAGGCAGAGGCTATCGCGCAAAGATGCCGCTTCTGTGCCACTTCCCGCTGGAACGTGACTTCCTGTCAGACGACTTAATTGCCCGGCACGCTCTGCGGTAAACCCTGCGTTGGCATAAGCGCAGATATCGCCCAGCACAGCCCCAGCCTCAACGGAAGCCAGTTGATCGCGATCGCCAAGAAAGATCACTCTGGCATGATCGGGCAAGGCGTCGATCAGTCTCGACATCATAGGCAGATCGATCATTGATGCTTCATCTACCACCAGCACATCAAGATGCAGTGGGTTACCAGCATGATGACGTAAACGCTGACTGCCCGGCTGCGCGCCCAGCAAGCGGTGCAAGGTGCTGGCGTCTTCCGGTATGCGTTTCTTTTGTTCATCGGTCAGCGGTAACTGGCGCAAAGCCTTGCCAAGCGATTCAGTTAAGCGCGCAGCAGCTTTCCCCGTTGGCGCGGCCAGTCGGATACGGCAGCGTTCGCCGTCTGCCATCTGAATTAACGCAGCCAACAACTTCGCCACGGTGGTCGTTTTACCGGTGCCAGGGCCGCCGGAAATCACCGAGATCCGCCGCGTCAGCGCCACTGCCGCTGCAACTTTTTGCCAGTTAATTTCATCGCTTACTGGAAAAAGTTTGTCCAGGGTATGCGCCAGTAGAGCTTCATCAACCTCAATGGCATGATTCACTTCGTTGAAAAATCGCGCCACTGTGCGCTCATTACACCACATGCGATTCAGGTAAAGGCGATCGCCACAGAGGATCATTGGCGTTGGTTCATCTCCCCGGCTGACCGCTTGTGAAGCCAGCAAGCACTCTTCCCAATTTTGTAGCTCACCGATTTCACTGACACAGGTCGCCAGCAGCGGATGTGACGCCTCGTTATTTTCCAGTCGTGAAAGCGGCAAGCAGACGTGCCCCTCTCCGGCGTCGTGACTTAACAGTGCCGCCGCAAGGGTGACGGCGGGATGTTCATCACCCGCCACGGTCAGGGCGAACTGCACATCCAGCGGGCGTAGCTGTTTGTGCTCCACAGCTTCCAGTAATTGCTTTTGCAATTTCATTACGCCTCCTCCAGGCTCATACCGGCAAACATCTCATCCATCAGCGCAATCAACCCGGCATCGGGGCGGGTTGCGTAAATTCCTTGTTGCGGATGTTCTTTATCAACACCACGCAGGAACAGATAGATAACGCCGCCAAAGTGGCGCTCATAGTCGTAATCAGCAATTCGATGGCGCAGATAACGATGCAGCGCCAGGGTATAAAGCTGATATTGCAGATCATAGCGGTGTGCCTGCATCGCCGCTGCCATAGCCTGTTGGGTGTAAGCCGAACTGTCTTCACCCAGCCAGTTGGATTTATAGTCGAGCAGGTAATAACGCCCTTCATGGCGAAACACCAGGTCGATAAAGCCTTTTAACATGCCGCGCACCTGCATGAACTCCAGCGGCGGGCAGCCAGCGGATAGCGAGTCAAACTGGCGGATTAGCGCATCAAGCTGGCTGGCAATAAGCGGCTCGCTAATCGGCAGGTAAAACTCCATCTCCACCTGTTTATCGCGGGCGGAAAGCTGACTCAGCGTGACGCCAGTTTCATTGAGCGGCGCCTGAAGAATAGCGGTGATCCACTCGGTCAACACAGGTTCCCACTGCGGTTCAAAGCCGCCAAGTTCCAGTTTTTCTCGCACCCAGTTCGGGTCAACCGGCTGGGTAAAATCCAGATCCTCAAACAAACTGTGCAAGAACGTCCCCGGTGAGGCGCCGCGCGGAAACTGATGCGGTGTTAACGTAGGTTCTTCAACAACACTAACCACGCCTGCGGCGTCAACATCCAGCCGTGGCATCAGATCCTGAGCGATACCGTGACCACGCTGCTGCAAACCTGAATAACTGGTGACGCGCCAGTTATCGCCGGGCAAACGTTGTAGCGTCTTCGCATTCAGTTCTGCTGTAGAAACATCATTAACCTGCCAGGGTTGGTTATCACCCGTTTGTGCCGTTTGCCAGGCAATATCATCATCGCACAGTGCCTCAATACAGGCGCGAAGCCCTGCCGCATCTTGTGGTTCCCCTTTTTGCAGCAAGCGCCCGAGCGCACTTTGATGGACGTCGGTGTCACCTTTTTTATCGCCACGACGGCGCACCAGCGGCGCAACGCCGAGACTACAATGCCAGACCGAACGCGTCAGCGCCACGTAAAGCAAACGCAGATCTTCCGCCAGACGTTCGGCCTCGGCGAGATCGACGCTTTCTGGCGCAGCGTTAAGATCAAGTACAGCCTCAAACGAATGACGATCGTGATAGAACGCCTGATCCTGGACACGGAAATTGGTGATAAACGGCAACCAGACCAGCGGATATTCCAGTCCTTTCGATTTATGGATCGTGACGATCTGCACCAGATGTTTGTCACTTTCGAGGCGCATTTGCTGGCTGGAGGCGTTACTGTCGGGTTCGAGGATATGTTGCGATAACCAGCGTACCAGTGCATGTTCACTTTCCAGCTGCGTTCCGGCTTCTTGTAGCAGTTCGCTGATATGCAAGATATCGGTAAGACGACGCTCGCCACCTGCCGTGGCCAGCAGGTTTTCTGCAATGTTGCGCGCCGACATCAGCGCCCGCAGCATCGGCATAACGCCGCGTTTGCGCCAGATTTGTCGATACCTATCAAACTCTTCGACGACTGCATCCCACGCATTTTCGTTATCATTCAACGTTTCGATATCCAGGGCGTTCAACCCCATCATCGACGTTACTAACGCACTGCGCAGAGTGTTCTCACGTTCAGGCGTCATTACAGCCTGCAACAGCCAAAGCATCTCCTGCGCTTCCAGTGTTTCAAAAACACTGTCGCGGTTCGAAAGGTAAACGGAAGGGATTTCCAGCAACGTTAAGGCATCGCGCACCTGGGCGGCCTCCTGGCGGCTGCGTACCAGCACACTGATGTCCGAGGCGCGAACAGGACGCGCGTCGTCGCCGTTCATCAGCAATGCTTCGCCCCGCTGCCCGGCCTGTAGCCAGTCGCGGATTTGCGCAGCACATACCTGCGCCATGGTACTTTGATAATCGCCAACACCGCAGCTTTCGCCTTCCATCAACCACATTTTCATCGCCGGCTGCGTTTCACCTTTAAATACAAAACGCAGTGCCTGATTTTTCCCGGCTGATTTCACTGGAATAAACGGAATTTCGCGGAACATGAAAGCGTCATCCGCCTGGCTGAAAAGTTTGTTCACACTGTTCACCATTCCCGGCGCAGAACGCCAGTTGGTGTCTAAAGTGTAGTGGGCGTGAACTTCGCTACGCGCCTTCATGTAGGTGAAGATATCTGCACCACGGAATGCGTAAATGGCCTGTTTCGGGTCACCAATCAGCAATAACGCCGTTTCCGGCTGATGGTGCCAAATACGGCGGAAAATCCGGTACTGCTGAGGGTCGGTATCCTGAAATTCGTCGATCATTGCCACCGGAAAGCGCGTACGGATCGCCGTCGCCAGCGCCTCTCCGCTTTCGCTACGCAGCGCGGAATCCAGCCGACTTAGCATGTCGTCAAAGCCCAGTTCGCCACGGCGACGTTTTTCGCGCGCTACTGTTTCGCGGATCTCAGCTAACGCGCGGGTGATCACCAGATCGCGGATCGATAATGGTTCGGCAAGCAATTGATCGATCGCTTCAAATAACGGGTGGCGCGGCGTCTCGCCCCCTGCTTTTGTGCGATCTTCTAAGAAACGCTGAGAAAATTTTTCCAGCGACTCAGGCAACTGGTAGCTGTTGGTCTCTTCTTCTGCCCAGGCACTGATCTTGTCTATCCATTTAGCCTGATTGCTACGGTTAAACTTGCGGCGATCAATACCGGAAGATTCAATCAGCGCATCCAGTTCACCTACTGCGTCACGCCACTGCTGTTTTACCGCATCAATACGCGCCACAATTTGCGCGTGGCGGGAAGCCAGCGTTTCATCATCGGGCGGCGGTGCTTTGATAACCGGCGCTTCGCCTTGCAGATAACGATTAATATCGCGCAGCAACGCCTGCGGCCCTTTCCAGGTTTCAAAGACTACCTGGGCAATTTCACGCGGTAACGGATAGCAGTGGCGACGCCAAAAGTCGGCGCAGGCCTGGTAGCGCAGTAGAGACTCGTCTTCAATCAGCTGCTGCTCAAACAACATGCCGGATTCAAAGGCATTCAGGTTGAGCATTCGCTGGCAAAAACCGTGGATGGTAAAGACTGCTGCTTCATCCATCTGTCGCTCAGCTAACAGCAACCACTGCGCGGCTTGCGCTTTATCGTCGATCTCTTCCAGCAGGCGTGCATACAGCGGATTGTCGGTGGTTTCACGCAGACAGGCGATGCGTAATTCATGAATATTGCTACGGATACGGCCACGCAATTCTGCAGTGGCAGCCTCGGTAAAGGTGACCACCAGCAGTTCTTCAACGGTCAATGGGCGGGGAAAGGCGGAGGAACCGCCTAGTCCAAGTAACAGGCGCAAATAGAGCGCCGCAATCGTAAAGGTTTTGCCTGTGCCGGCAGAGGCTTCAATCAGGCGCTCGCCCTGTAAGGGCAAGCGCAAAGGATCTAGTGTCTCGGCGACATCACTCATTCTTTTCACTCATCAGGGGCATTGTTTGCTGCAACGCGCTGACGTTCTCCCACACTTTCCAGCCTTCAGGATGTACATATTCGGCTTTCCCGTTCTGGCTGCCGGAAATCTGCGACAGGATAGCCATGCCTTGCGGCTCGACCACCGCCTGATGGAAGAAATCGGCCAGTTTTTGCGGCGTCAGCAGTTTTATCTGTGCCACAATTTTATCACGCGAATCGAAGCGCATATTGCCACGATCGAAATCTTTACTTAACTTCGATGCTTCTTCGCCGAGCGTTTGCGGAGCCTGCAGCATCTGGGTAATGACCGCCTGCTGAATTTGCGCGAACTCTTCTGGCTTCATCGCCCGCAATTTTGCCTCTGCGGTTGGGAAAAAGGCTTTGTATCGCTCCCACAGGTATGAAGGCTGTTTATCATTGCTTTGCAGCAAGAAGCCCATGCCCCACTGGCGGCCCACACTCATAGGAAACGCGAACACGGCATAACCCAACTGTTCTTCGGTACGCAACTGATTGTAGAACCACGGCTGTACAATCTGCGCCAGCAGAGAACTGTAGGCTGAACTGGTGTATTCATCGTAGCCAGTCGGTACGAAAACCGCTGCCAGGGCAGAGTCGGTACTGTTACCGGCTTTTTCAAAGATGACGGACTGTTTTTTCTCAACCAGCACATCTTTGTTACGACACCACTCAGTGCCATCAGCGCCCAACTGTTTTTGCACATCGCGCGCCAGCGTTGTTGCCTGTGATTCGGTCATGTTGCCGATAACCATAAACTCTGGTCGTGCCCCCGTTTTTAAGGCGTCGCGGTAGGCCAGCACCTCTTTCAGAGTGATGGAGGGCAAAATTTTACGTCGCTCATCTCGCGAGAAGTACGGCACCTGCGAGAGCATCTGCGCGGGCATAATCGCCTGCTCGAACGCTTTGCCCTTTTCTGCCGAATCCATCATCTGGTTATACCAGGATTTCGCCTGCTCAAGCTGATCTTCCGTAGCGGTATAGCTAAAGTAGCCTTCCAGCAGAGCCTGGAACAGCTGCGGCAGGCGCTGGGTGTAACCATTGGCATTAACCATAAGGCCGTTGTTAGCATTGGTGGAAAAACTTATGCCACCAACCGACGCCTGGTTGCTTAACTGATCAAGCGCCAGCCCTGCGAGATAATCATTGAGCGCAAACATCACCTGATTGCGGGCGCTGTCCATGGCTTTCGGATTACGCAAAATCAGGCTGACATCAGCTTTGGGCTCGCTGGCAAAATAACGGCTTGGCGCATACACCACGCGCAGATTCGACTCATCAACAATCAGCTCTGGATGGTCGTATTTCTTCTCTGACTTAATCAGCGAGAACTCGTCAGGAATATAGGGGTTAAGCTCCGGCAAGGAGAGCGCAATGTCGGCGGCTTTTTTCTGCCAGTCAGCGAAGGTTTGTTCACTGATTTTATCGACCTGATACGGCGCATCAACAAAGTAAGCCGTTTTATTGTGCGGCTCTTTCGGGCTGATATACCAGATACGCGCGTTCTGCGGAGTCATCATCGCCAGACGTTCTTTTACTGCTTTAGCATCATACCGATCGGCAATATTTACCGCGTCCAGCGTATGCTCAACAGGAACGCGAATCATGGTATCCGCCAGCCATTCGACGTAATCCATATCACGGGTGATTGACGGATAACGGAAGTCGATATCCAGCACATTCGCCAGCTCATCGAAATACTGTTTATCAATCCCTTTTTCGCGTAACAGATTGAGGTAGCTGAAAATGGCCGCCACAACCTGATCGCGATTCGCCAGACCTTTATCGGTTAAGGACGCAGAAATCGCTAATACGCCGCTGTTGCCGTTGACGATAGGATCGGAGTTGGCGCTAATGCCCTCAACTAATCCCTGCTTTTGCAGCCAGTCAGAAAGTGTACCTGGGCTGCGATTACCAATCAGATAGGTAATCAACTCATCCGTTTTACTACGGAACTTCTCCGAGTTGTTATCGATGCGAAACTCGACGCGCAGAACTTTACGCGGCAGTGCCGGGACGTAATGAATGATAATTCCCTTTTGCGCGTCGGTGACTACCGGTACGGTAATTTCCGGTTTCTGGCTCTCTTTGTTAGGCACGCGACCGAAGGTGTCCGCCGCCATTTTTGCCAGTTCCGGCAATGGTTTATTGCTGTAGATAACCGCCTTCATCAGATTGGCAGAGTAATATTTCTCATGGAAATCTTTCAGCGCCTGCTGCACAGGATTACCGGGTTTGTCGCTTAAGGTTTCCAGGTTACCGCCAGAAAACTTTGAACCTGGGTGCGCCGGGTTAATGGTTTCTGCGCTGACCTGCGCCATGCGCATCCCGTCACGCGTGCGCGCCATGGTTAATTCTGCGTTCACTGCATTACGTTCACGTTCAGCATATTTCTTGTCGAGCAAGGGTTCAGCGATGGCATCGGCCAGGCGGTCTACTGCACCAGGCAAGGCATCGTTTTCCACTTCCAGATAGAAAGCGGTGCGATATGGTGCCGTACTGGCATTGTGACTGCCGCCGTGCATTTTGAGATATTCAGCGAGGCTATCTGCTTGAGGGTACTTTTTCGACCCCATCAGACTCATATGTTCAAGGTAATGCGCCAGCCCCTGATACGCCTCAGGATCTTCCAGCGACCCAACGGGCACTACCAGCGCCGAAAGCGATTTTACCGCCTGCGGGTCAGAAACCAGCAACACCACCATACCGTTATCCAGACGTATAGCCTGATACTGGCGGTTATCTTTATCACTTTTACGGATGGTTTCCTGAATCGGCTGCCATCCCGTTTCTGCCTGACTTAAGGGAGCCCAAAGGGCAACAAACAACAGTAATGCTTTGAACCAGGTGCTGCGGGGCATTCACGAACCTCATTATCAACTTTATTTTTCAACCAGATTCAATAGCTTAAAGAAAATCATCCGGCAGAATATAATCTTGTGCTGAACGAGCCAGCCAGTGTCTATATAACCATCAGTCCGTGACTGGTGCGCATCATAAAGTAAGCAGATGGATTGCGCAATTTTTATACAGAACTCATGACTGATTAAAACGAAACAGCGGTAACAGGAAACGCTGCGACTGATCAACGATGGCTTTCATTGTCTCTGGCGTTAATTGCCGCCAGAGCCGTTGATACCAGATATCATCACCTTCACCACGCACCATCATGTTGCCTTCGTAAGCCTGAAGGAATTTCGTACGAGCTTTTTGCAACGTGGAATCGTCATCCAGCATGGCATCGTTTGCCGCGTCATAACAGGTTTTTAGCCATGCGCCGCCACTTTCAGGTAACACCAGCAACGGCGTGGACATCCCTTCACGATACCCTTCAATCAGTTGGGAGAGGTAATGTAAAGCCTGTTCGGCTGCAAGCGGCGGGAAACGCCACTCGCCGTCTTTGCGTAGAAAAAGGCGGCTTTCACCGTTACCACCACTGGCACAGTAGACAAGGTGTTCTAACCAAAGTTGCATTCCCTGTGCCACACTGAGCAAAGAGGGACGCCAGCGCAACAGGCCATCCGGCTGAACCTGCGGCAACCACCCAGTTATCTGCACACCGTTGCAGGCGAGATCGATTTCCATACTTTGCCCCGGCTGGCGACAGGCAATGACTCTGTCAGCAAGCTGCTGCATCTCCTGACACTGCGTTTCCCAGAAAATTTCACCAAAAGCGCCGTACGGTAAATCCCCTGCCGCCCGGAAGCGGCGGAACAAGCGTTCTGCATCATCCTGATCCACCAACGCATTTAATAACTGCTGATTAATTTGATAACGGCTAAGCCCTTCAAGAATAAATGGTTCGGTATCGGGAATTTCGCTGTCTTCGGTACGGAAGTGCACCTGTAAACGCATCTGGAAAAACGCTCGCACCGGATGCGCCCAGAATCGTTGTAGTGTTTCCAGCGGCACGGTTTCCGGCAAGGTAAACGGTAAAGGCTGGACAAATTCAGAATGCGCCTTGCCTGCCTGGCTGGCTGCCGGTAGCCATTCACGTGCATAGCTTTGTAACTCGCCAGGCTGGTAGTTTTGCGGATCAAACGGCATCCGGGTATGGAGGCAAGTAAGATGCTCTTTTACCCGTACCTCGCTTTCATCACAGTTAAGCTCTTCATCACCCGGCAGATAATGACTTTGTCCAATGTAGTCGATCAGTTCTTGCACCAGCACCGACGGGAAACGTTCACTGTTATCCTGAATGGAACGCCCGATATAGCTGATATAGAGTTTTTGCTGCGCGGAAATTAACGCTTCCAGGAACAGATAGCGGTCATCATCGCGACGGCTACGATCGCCACGTTTCGGTTTCAGACTCATTAAATCAAAGCCCAATGGCGCAAGCTGGCGCGGATAAACACCATCGTTCATTCCCAGCAGGCAAACCACTTTGAACGGGATTGAACGCATTGGCATCAACGTACAAATGTTAACCGGACCTGCAAGAAAACGCTGGCTGATACGTTCTTGATCGAGGCGTTGTGCCAGTTCATCACGTAACAGCGACAGCGGCACCGCGTCGCCATACTGCGCACCTAAACCTTCGGCGATAATCGCTTGCCATTGTTGTTCGATAAGCGTCATCGCCGCTTCAGTTTCCGCATCCGGCAGGAAGAAGGCGTTAAGCATATCGCGACAAACCGGCAGCCACTCCTCAAGCGGGCGCTCCTGCGCTAACCCGCGACGCCAGATATTCAGTTGCATTAGCAGTGACGCCAGATGCCCTACCAGTTCCGCAATTAAGCCGCTCGATTCATCATAAGGCAGAACCGATTGCCACTCGCCCTGGGCACTCTCCATTGCATAGCCCAGCAACATGCGCGTCAGGCCAAATCGCCAGGTGTGTTGCCCGGTGGCGGGGAGTTCCAGCTCGCGAACGTTGTCGTCATCAATCCCCCAGCGAATGCCGGATTCATTAACCCACAAACGTAAATAACGTAGCCCTTCTTCGGTGATATCAAACCGCGCCGCCAGTACCGGCACGTCCAGCAGCGCCAGCACATCCTCCGACACAAAGCGGCTGTCAGGCAGTGATAACAGGCTAATAAATGCTTCCAGTACTGGATGTGACTGCCGCGCCCGACGGTCGGAAATGGCATAAGGCAGGTAACGATCCGCAGGTGCGCTACCAAATACAGCCTGAATAAACGGACTATAGCTGTCGATGTCGGCCACCATCACGATGATGTCGCGTGGAGTAAGTGTCGGATCTTCTTCCAGCATCGCCAGCAGGCGATCGTGCAAAACTTCCACTTCGCGCTGCGGGCTGTGGCATACGTGGAAGGTGACGCTGTTATCTTGTGGATCAAGCAGACGTTTATTATCGCTACGGGAAAACTCTGCCAGATTCACGCCCGCAACGGCACGATTTTCCAGTTCGAGAATGTCGGACTGGATGTTATGCAGCAGGCTGTCTGGCGTAACATCAACGAATGCGTCCAGCTCCTGACTGCTCTGGAGATCAGCAAGCAGATAGATGTAGTCGCGCCCCAGCTTTCCCCATGAGGCCAGTAGCGGGTTGCCAACATCCTGTTCGCCGTCGCTGTTAAACAACTGTCCGGCGTTTTCGCTATCGCGGAATAGCGGCAATTCGCGATCTTCAAAACTGTGTCGGCGCTGGCGAGTCAGCAGTTTCGCCAGATAAGCCGGATCTTTAATATCGCCCCAGTAATAACGGCAGGGATTGGTAAACAGAAGATGGATTTCAATATGTTTACCCAGCGCCTGTAGCGCCTGTAGATAAACAGGCGGTAACGCGGAAATACCGCATATAAAGACGCGCGAAGGTAACCCCGGCGGGCAGGTCGTCGCGGACTCCAGCGTTTCGATAAAGCGTTGATAGAGATTGGCACGGTGCCAGCGCGGTTGCCCCAGTTCATGGGTATATTCCACCAGCGCCTTCCACAAGGGAGCTTGCCAGGCCTGCGCTTCTCCCAACCCTTCAACCAGATGTCCCGCTTCCCACTGTGTCAGCCAGTCCGGGCGATAGACCAGATACTGGTCAAACAGGTCCGCCGCTTTTGAGGAAAGCTGAAACAGCTTGCGCTTGTCGCTATCGTCAGTCAGGTAATGACGCAACAGGGTAAAATCTTCGCGATCCAGCAATTGCGGCAGCAGAGTCATCAGTTTCCAGCTCATGCTTTGCTTGTTGAAGGCGCTCTCTTTAGGGATCTCCGGCAATACGCGGACGAACATATCCCAGATAAAGCTCGCCGGCAGCGGAAAATCAATGTTTGCCGCAATGCCAAACTTCTGCGACAGCGTCATTTGCAGCCACTGCGCCATACCGGTACTTTGCACCAGAATCATTTCTGGTTCGAAAGGATCGTCCAGCCGTTCGCGTTCGACGATAAACTCCATCAACGCTTCCAGCACGTCCAGACGATTGGAATGGTAGACCCTTAGCATAGCGGCTCCTGACTACTGACGATTCGGGCAATGCAGGCGGGTCATCTCGCCTTCTCTGCCCCCGGGTGAAACTAACGTAACGCTGATGCTGACACATCCCGCCTGCGATGTCTGCATTCGGTTAACCTGCCAATTGGCAGGTGGCGAAATCGCGCGCAGTTGCGTTTGCTGCCAGCCATGCCGCCAGAGTTGCAGATACTGGTTTCTGCTGGCAAGACTGTTCATTAATGTTCTCTGATACCCCGATAACGCAGTGACAATCATCACCATCAGCACCATCGCCAACATCACTTCCGGCAGGCTAAAGCCTTGTTGATTCTTCAGGGAAGCTGACATAACGCCCCCTCTTTCTGCGGACAAAAATCACTCCAGCCGCGTGGCGAAAAAAAAATGTTTCCATCGATGACTTCGCCTGTTCGCCATAATGAAACGCCTTCATAACCGGCAATCAGCAAGGTTTGATTATCTGCCAGTAAACGCAGACAAACCCGGGCACCGGTTGCAACGTACTGTGAGCACTGAACTGCGGGCTGTGTCTGCCAGGAGTGCATTTTGCCCCATTCCAGCGCCGACTGTACGATAGCCTGGCGGCGCAATGACTGGCTTTCCATAGTCACCCGAGAGGCAAAACTGCGATCCTGTTGGCTCATTCCCTGTAGCAGCAAGCTGCCCAAAACCAGCAACATTAGAACCAGTGCCAGCGATGAAACTCCCCGTTCACGATTCACAGGTTGAATCCTGTTACGCTATAGCTGGCATCCACCACGGTTTGTGGTTCAGCCTTACTGGCGCCCCGCATATTCACCGTCAACACCGGCGAGAAACCGCTGACATCCTGACGCACGACCTGAAAAGTGTCGATAATGATGGCATCCGGATTAGTGACTTTATCCCAGCCCTTACCTTCACAAGATGTCGCACCGCGTAGCGTTTCCAGCACATGCTCCTTCAGATGAAATCCAATCTGGTCGGACTCTTTTACCGGTTCGCTCTCCCAGATACCGTTACTGTTCGCATCCCACTGCACAATGATACAGTCACCCTGTCCGACAATGACCAGCCCCTCGCCAGTGCAGCTACCATGACAATAACCTGCTCTCTGGAGATGCTTCGCGACTGTAAATATCCGCAGCCATATTTCATCTTCCAGCGCCAGCTTACGGGTGCTCGTCAAACTTTCACGCTGTAATGCAGGCAGAAATCGTGCAGCCCCCAGCAACAGTACGCTACTGATCGCCATAGCAATCAAAACTTCCAGCAGAGAAAATCCTTGCTCTTTTACAGGCATCCTTCTGTTTCTCCTTTCTGGCAAAGCCGGAGCCTTCCCCACGGCGAAACCACCAGCCACCACTCTCCCGCTGAATTTTTGAAGCGAATATGCCCGGCCCATGCGGTATTGCGCAGGCCAAAGAAAGTGAGCGAAGGCGTCAGGTCGTTCATTTCTACGTCGGGCCAGCGTGGCACAAAGACCAACGGTGAACTGCCATGACAGGCATTCGCCCCTGCGGCAGAACTCACAAGACACCATAACTTCCCCTCCCTGATGACGCTGATACTGTGGTCGCGGTTATGCCAGTTGGCATCCTCACGTAAATAGAGCAAATAGTCCCGCGCCTGGCTGGCGGTTTGCCAGAGCCGTTGCGACTGCTGCCAGTATTGCCAGCCATAGAGTCCACTTGCGCTTAGCATGACCAAAATCAGCATCGCAACCAGCGTTTCAATCAGCGTATAACCACGTTGTGTTTTCATGCCGGCAGTATGGAGCGAGGAGAAAAAAAGACGAGGGTCAGTTTCTCATTCTTTGGCGCGTCTTCCGGACTATTTACGCTGTTGCAGGGCGTTGCAAAATTTCGGGAAGGCGTCTCGAAGAATTTAGCGAAGGATAAAAAAAACCGACGCACACTGGCGTCGGCTCTGGCAGGATGTTGCGTAATTTAGATAGCAACCGGCGCTTTAATTCCCGGATGCGGATCGTAGCCTTCAATCTCAAAGTCTTCGAAACGGTAGTCGAAGATGGATTCAGGTTTACGTTTGATAATCAGCTTCGGCAGCGGACGCGGTTCACGACTTAATTGCAGATGGGTTTGATCCATATGATTGCTGTACAGGTGCGTATCGCCACCGGTCCAGACAAAATCACCCACTTCCAGATCGCACTGCTGCGCCATCATATGCACCAGTAACGCGTAGCTGGCAATGTTAAACGGCAGGCCGAGGAAGACGTCGCAGGAACGCTGATAAAGCTGGCAAGAGAGTTTGCCGTCTGCCACATAGAACTGGAAGAACGCATGGCATGGAGCCAGCGCCATTTTATCCAGTTCGCCTACGTTCCATGCCGAAACAATAATGCGGCGGGAATCCGGGTCGTTTTTCAGCTGGTTCAGTACCGTAGTAATCTGGTCAATATGACGACCATCCGGCGTGGGCCAGGCGCGCCACTGTTTACCATAAACCGGACCAAGATCGCCGTTTTCATCGGCCCATTCGTCCCAGATGGTGACATTGTTTTCGTGCAGATAAGCAATGTTAGTGTCGCCCTTCAGGAACCACAGCAGCTCGTGGATAATGGAACGCAGGTGGCAACGTTTGGTTGTCACTAACGGGAATCCATCCTGGAGGTTAAAACGCATCTGATGACCAAAAATGGAAAGCGTTCCGGTTCCGGTACGGTCGTTTTTCTGTGTGCCTTCGTCGAGCACTTTTTGCATCAGTTCTAAATACTGTTTCATGGTTCCTCAGGAAACGTGTTGCTGTGGGCTGCGACGATATGCCCAGACCATCATGAAAACACCCGCGACAATCATCGGGATGGAAAGAATTTGCCCCATGCTGATGTACTGCACCCATGCGCCGGTGAACTGCGCATCGGGCTGGCGGAAAAACTCAACAATGATGCGAAACGCGCCATAGCCAATCAGGAACAAGCCCGAGACAGCCCCCATCGGGCGCGGTTTACGGATATACAGGTTGAGGATAATAAACAGCACCACACCTTCCAGCAGCATCTCGTAAAGTTGCGACGGGTGACGCGGTAGTACGCCGTAGGTGTCGAAAATAGATTGCCACTGAGGGTTGTTTTGCAGCAGCAGAATGTCTTCAGTACGGGAGCCTGGGAACAGCATGGCAAACGGGAAGTTCGGATCAACGCGCCCCCACAATTCACCGTTAATAAAGTTGCCCAGACGCCCGGCTCCAAGGCCAAATGGAATGAGCGGTGCTATAAAATCAGACACCTGGAAGAAGGAACGTTTGGTGCGGCGGGCGAAGATAATCATCACCACAATCACGCCAATCAGACCGCCGTGGAAAGACATGCCGCCGTCCCAGACACGGAACAGATACAGCGGATCGGCCATAAACTGCGGGAAGTTGTAGAACAGAACATAACCAATACGTCCGCCAAGGAAGACGCCGAGGAAGCCCGCATAGAGTAAGTTTTCAACTTCATTTTTGGTCCAGCCACTGCCCGGACGGCTAGCCCGACGCCCAGCCAGCCACATCGCAAAAATGAAACCCACCAGATACATCAGGCCGTACCAGTGAAGCGCAACGGGTCCTATTGAGAAAATGACCGGATCAAATTCCGGAAAATGCAGATAGCTACTGGTCATCTGTCACCACAAGTTCTTGTTATTTCGCTGAAAGAGAACAGCGATTGAAATGCGCGCCGCAGGTTTCAGGCGCTCCAAAGGTGCGAATAATAGCACAAGGGAACCTGGCTGGTTGCCGGATACCGTTAAAAGATATGTATATGATCCGCGCTATAACCCTCCGCGAATCAGCCCGCCCATACCGCGACGCTCCATAAATGCCGCGACCTGATGACGAACTTCGGTCGCTAGTTGCGCTTCCAGGCTGCGCTGCGCAAGATTTTCTGCTTCGGCAAAATCAATGCGCCGCAGCAGGTATTTGACGCGCGCGACAGAACGTCCGTTCATCGACAGATGGCGATACCCCAGCCCAATGAGGATTGCCACGCACATGGGATCGCCCGCCATTTCACCGCATAAACGCAGATCGATTCCCTGCGTTTCCGCCTCACGGGCGATCATCGCCAGAGCACGTAACATTGCAGGATGAAGACTGTCATAAATGTTCGCGACCCGGGTGTTATTGCGATCAACGGCCAGGATGTATTGAGTCAGATCGTTGGTGCCAACAGAGATAAAATCGACCCGATTTGCCAGATGCGGCAGCATAAATACCATTGAAGGTACTTCCAGCATGATACCGATGCGTGGTTTGGGAATTGCGTAACCGATCATCTCCTCAACTTCACGTCCGGCACGTTCAATCAGGCGACGCGCTTCGTCAACTTCATCCAGGCTTGTGACCATTGGCAACAGAATGTGCAGGTTGCCCGTTGCAGCATTGGCGCGCAACATCGCCCGCACCTGGATCAAAAAGATCTCCGGCTGATCGAGC
This sequence comes from Escherichia sp. MOD1-EC5495, assembly GCF_002965965.1. Lineage (NCBI taxonomy): Bacteria > Pseudomonadati > Pseudomonadota > Gammaproteobacteria > Enterobacterales > Enterobacteriaceae > Escherichia > Escherichia sp. MOD1-EC5495. The sequence goes on along the minus strand of NZ_PTRI01000030.1, from coordinate 23,283 downwards.
GTAATGCGAATCCCACGCCATCCCAGGCATGGATTCTCTTCGCTGATCGGCATGTAAGGCAGTTGTTTGTCAGCACCGACATCCAGCGTACGCAAGGTGACGGGGTTATCATTGAACATTTGCAGCATCCCCTGATACTGCGCCACCTGTTCTTCTTCCGACGGGAAACCACTTTGCAGCATGAAAGGGATTTCAGTACGATAAAGACCGATACCATCAATGCGACTGCCCAGTTTTTCTTCATGTTCCGGGCTTAATCCCGCATTGAGCATGACTTTTATGCGCTCGCCGCTTTTTAACTGCGCGGGTAAATTGACGTCATCTTCCGCCAGGCGGCTAAGCTCAATCTCTTCGCTAATCAGCCGCTGATATTCTTGCAGCAGCACCGGCTCCGGGTCGACCAGCAATTCACCACGATAACCGTCAACGATCAGTGTGCGACGATGCAGCACCGAAGGCTGAATGTCCGCGCCCATCACGGTAGGGATCCCCAGCGCACGTACCATAATCGCAGCATGGGAGTTGGCTGCGCCATCGCGCACGACAACGCCGACTAAGCGATCCTGAGGCAGCTCTGCAAGGGTTGTCGCTGACAGTTCATCTGCCACCAGAATGAAACGTTCCGGCCAGGCGTTCGCCCCCTGGTTGGCATCATCAAGGTGAAACAACAATCGTTGGCCCAGCGCACGTAAATCACCGGCTCGCTCTTTGAGATAGCTATCACTTAGCGCAGCAAACTGTTCGGCGAATTTTTCAATGACCGTTTTCACCGCCCACTCTGCAACTGAGCCTTTATCCACCTCGTCAAATAATTCGCGACGCAGACGCGTGTCAGAAAGCAGGTGTGAGTAAAGATCGAAAATAGCCGCCGTTTCTTTTTGTGCACCGGCGGCAAAGCGTTTGCTGTAGCGACGAAACTCGTTAGCCGCTTCTTCCAGCGCCCCGGTCAGTCGCTCGCGTTCCAGAGCCGGATCCAGCGTTGATGCCTGATACACCTGTTCCATTAAGGGTAACGTGGCATCCTGCCAGCCTTCGGCAATCGCTACGCCGGGCGCTGCCGGTAATGCGCGAATTCGCGTCTGGCGATATTGCCCAAACAAGGCAGTCAACTGCGACTGAGAAAGAATAGCTGCCATCTGGGTGGCAAGCGTCACCAGGAAAGATTCTTCACTTTCGTTGTACTGCCGCAACTCTCGTTGCTGTACCACCAGTACACCAAGTAACTGGCGACGTTGAATAATTGGCACGCCTAAAAACGCGCGGAAACGTTCTTCTTTTACGGAGGGGATATATTTGAAGCTGGGGTGTTTTTGCGCATCCGCAAGGTTTATCGGTTCCGCCAGCCTGCCAACCAGGCCGACGATCCCTTCATCAAACGCGAGCGTTACGGTGCGACCACGTGGCTTTTTTAATCCCCGGGTCGCCATCAGGTAGTAACAACGTCGGTCGTGATCGGCCAGGTAGACCGAACAGACCTCGGTATCCATCGCAAGACAGATGTCGGTAACCAGAATATTTAACGCCTCATTCAGGCGTGGTGCGCTGGCTACCTTTTCGACTATTTCGCGCAGGCGAGTGAGCATAATGGGCGTGACTTAACCTCTTTTACGTCGATAAGCAGATACGTTTTGTGGTTTAGGCGTATTTTCTTGCAGCGCCATCACAACACTTGCGAACTCTTTCATTACCCTACGGTAGACATCACGTTTAAATGACACCACCTGTCTGACCGGATACCAGTAACTTACCCATCGCCAGCCGTCAAACTCTGGTGTACTGCTGGTTTGCATATTGATTTCCGCATCGCCGCTCACCAGCTGCAAGAGAAACCATTTTTGTTTTTGGCCGATACACACCGGCTTCGTGTCCCAACGCACCAAACGTTTCGGTAATTTGTAGCGCAACCAGTTACGCGTTGAAGCAAGGATTCGAACGTCTTTACGGCTTAATCCTACTTCTTCAAACAATTCACGGTACATCGCCTGTTCTGCGGATTCTCCGGGATTAATTCCGCCTTGCGGAAATTGCCAGGAGTGCTGACCAAATCGCCGGGCCCACATTACTTGCCCCTGACGATTACAAATCACGATACCTACGTTTGGGCGGTAGCCATCGTCATCAATCACCGGACTACCTCAAAATAAAGCTTTATATACGAATGATTGTTTCATACTCCAGGAAGACGGTAAACCACTCTCTGCAAGGCATTACACACTAATAACAATTGAATAACTCACAGTTAAGTGCAGAGTTATAAACAGAGGAAGGGGTGAATAGCCGTTTTTATTCACCTTTTCTGTGGATAGAGTTGTGAAGAACTACGGAATTACCACGGGAAAACCCAGAGCACTCTGAATCAGCCGCTAAAATACACTTTAAAATATTCGTTATTAATCAATATATTAAATACATAAATATTGATAAAACAGACAAGTTCGTGACCCATGTCACACCACTCATTTACGCGTTGGCGAAAGATCAACCAACGTCGTATTTATCCACAGAATGTGCCACTAAGTTAAGCACCGAACCACTAAAAATTAGAGTTTCGTCGCACGTCAAGGCTGTAAATGGAAACAGTAGTGAGGGTTTTTCACAGTTATCCCAGCTTTCTGTGGATAACATGGTGTAAGATCCTGTTTATTTTCAGTGACCAGAATTGGAAAACCCACCAGGACGTTGCGCAACACCGTCACCTGTGAATTAAAAAACAAGATAAATCATAGAATTGAATAACGCTTGTGGAAAAAGTTACACTCTGAATATTCGGTACAAAATAGCTGCTTGTTTTTTAATCAAGGTGTAATGCCATGTCTCAACCTCGTCCATTGCCCTCTCCCCCCGAAACTGAAGCGCAGTTATTAGCGCAAGCACAGCAACTTTCTGGTTACACCCTTGGAGAACTGGCAGCACTTGCCGGATTGGTTACGCCGGAGAATTTAAAACGCGATAAAGGTTGGATCGGTGTGTTACTGGAGATCTGGCTTGGCGCCAGCGCAGGAAGTAAACCTGAACAAGATTTTGCCGCTTTAGGCGTGGAACTCAAAACTATACCTGTAGATACTCTTGGTCGCCCGCTGGAAACGACATTCGTTTGTGTTGCACCGTTAACTGGCAATAGCGGTGTGACCTGGGAAACCAGCCACGTGCGCCACAAACTCAAACGGGTGTTATGGATACCGGTTGAAGGCGAGCGCAGCATCCCACTGGCGCAGCGTCGCGTAGGAGCACCGTTGCTGTGGAGTCCGAACGAAGAGGAAGACCGCCAGCTACGCGAAGACTGGGAAGAATTAATGGATATGATTGTCCTCGGTCAGGTTGAGCGAATCACCGCTCGTCACGGGGAATATTTGCAAATACGACCGAAAGCGGCGAATGCGAAAGCTCTCACCGAAGCCATTGGCGCCGAGGGTGAACGAATTCTGACATTGCCGCGCGGATTTTATCTGAAAAAGAATTTCACCAGCGCACTGCTGGCGCGTCATTTTTTGATCCAGTAGCCATCGCTTTGACCTGCTGCATTCCGGGCATATAATTACCGCTTCATTTTTTTGGCAGGGCTTTTTAGATGTTATTTGCATGGATAACCGATCCTAACGCCTGGCTTGCGCTCGGTACGCTGACGCTGCTGGAGATCGTTCTTGGGATCGATAATATTATTTTCCTTTCTCTGGTGGTCGCAAAGTTGCCCACCGCACAGCGTGGTCACGCGCGGCGTCTGGGACTGGCAGGAGCCATGGTTATGCGTCTGGCGCTGCTGGCGTCGATTGCCTGGGTTACGCGCCTGACGAATCCGCTTTTTACAATTTTCAATCAGGAAATTTCCGCTCGTGATTTGATTCTGCTGCTGGGTGGTCTGTTCCTTATCTGGAAAGCCAGTAAGGAGATCCACGAGTCTATCGAAGGCGAAGAAGAAGGGCTGAAAACACGTGTTTCATCATTCCTCGGCGCTATCGTGCAGATTATGCTGCTGGATATTATTTTCAGCCTCGATTCGGTGATTACCGCCGTGGGTCTGTCGGATCACCTGTTTATTATGATGGCGGCCGTAGTCATTGCCGTAGGCGTGATGATGTTCGCCGCACGTTCGATTGGTGATTTTGTTGAACGCCATCCATCAGTGAAAATGTTGGCGCTCTCTTTCCTGATTCTGGTGGGCTTTACCCTGATCCTGGAAAGTTTCGATATCCACGTACCGAAAGGTTACATCTACTTCGCGATGTTCTTCTCCATTGCAGTAGAAAGCCTCAACCTGATTCGCAATAAAAAGAATCCGCTCTGATATTCCGTTCGCTCTCCTGTGGGAGAGCGAACGTCTTCCCTTTATTCTCACAGTTTAAGACTTTCCTGCTTTCAAGATGTATAACGTCAGATTATAAACAGACTATTATCATTGATGGGCTTAATGAGGATAACCGGATGAAAAAATGGGCAGTATTAATCTCCGCAGTCGGACTGGCATTTGCTGTTTCCGGTTGTAGCAGCGATTATGTGATGGCAACTAAAGATGGTCGAATGATCCTGACTGATGGAAAACCGGAAATTGACGATGATACCGGGCTTGTGAGTTATCACGATCAACAAGGTAACGCGATGCAAATTAACCGCGATGATGTCTCGCAAATTATTGAACGTTAAAAAATAAGGTCAGCATCCGGCTGGCCTTAAGATTTTTCGCTTTCCCTTTTCCCTTCCCTCTGCCATTTTTATATTCCTTATGTCGTGATTATAAAAAGGAAACGGCTATGCAATATCACCGTATACCCCACAGCTCGCTGGAAGTCAGCACGCTGGGGCTTGGCACGATGACGTTTGGTGAACAGAACAGCGAAGCCGACGCCCACGCACAACTCGACTATGCCGTCGCTCAGGGCATTAATCTTATCGACGTTGCCGAGATGTACCCTGTACCGCCGCGCCCCGAAACTCAGGGTCTGACCGAAACCTATGTCGGTAACTGGCTGGCAAAACATGGCAACCGCGAAAAATTAATTATCGCCTCCAAAGTGAGCGGACCGTCGCGCAACAATGACAAGGGTATTCGCCCGGATCAGGCGCTGGACAGGAAGAATATTCGCGAAGCTCTGCATGACAGCCTCAAGCGCCTACAGACTGATTACCTCGATCTTTATCAGGTGCACTGGCCGCAGCGCCCGACCAACTGCTTCGGCAAACTCGGTTATAGCTGGACGGATTCCGCGCCTGCGGTTTCGCTGCTGGATACGCTGGATGCACTGGCAGAATACCAACGCGCAGGGAAAATTCGTTATATCGGCGTGTCGAATGAAACCGCATTTGGCGTAATGCGTTATCTACATCTGGCGGACAAACACGATCTGCCGCGCATCGTCACTATTCAGAACCCCTATAGCCTGTTAAACCGCAGCTTTGAAGTGGGTCTGGCGGAAGTCAGCCAGTATGAAGGCGTCGAGTTGCTGGCCTATTCGTGTCTGGGTTTCGGCACGCTGACCGGTAAATATCTCAATGGTGCAAAACCGGCTGGTGCGCGTAATACGCTCTTTAGTCGGTTCACCCGTTATAGTGGTGAGCAAACGCAAAAAGCTGTCGCGGCGTATGTTGATATTGCCAGACGTCATGGTCTCGATCCTGCTCAGATGGCGCTCGCTTTTGTACGCCGCCAACCGTTTGTTGCCAGCACGCTGCTGGGCGCAACGACGATGGAACAGTTGAAAACTAACATCGAAAGTTTACATCTGGAGTTGAGCGAAGACGTATTAACTGAAATTGAAGCGGTGCATCAGGTTTATACTTATCCGGCACCTTAAGCATTAACGCCGGGGTTACCCGGCGTTAAATATTAATGACGGCGTTGCCAGACCCACAGCGCCGTTATTGCCAGCGCAAACAGCGCACCGAAGCCAATGCCAATGGGCACGACCGGAATCCCCACCATTACCGCCAGTGAATAAATCCCCAACATCAGCAACATGGCACTGTTTTCGCCCAGGTTCTGTACTGCAATCGCATTCCCCGCCCCGACGCTTTTTTTACCTCGTTCCTGGAGTAACGCATTCAATGGAACGACAAAAAAGCCGCCCAGCACGCCAATCAACATCAGCAAGGCATAGGCTGGCAGCAGCTCATGTTGCAGGGAGAAAATCAGCACCACCACGCCAATTAAAATCCCGGCGGGCATACAGCGTGAAACGGTTTCCAGCGTGACCAGCTTCGCTGCCGCGCCGGCACCAACCACGATGCCAATCGCCACCATGGCGTTGAGATAGGTCGGCGTAGCGTTATCGGTAATGCCCAGCGCCACTGGCACCCAAAGTACTAACAGGAAACGCAGCGTGACGCCTGCTCCCCAGAACAAACTGGTGCCTACCAGCGAAAAACGCGTTTCTCCATTGCGCCATAACGAGGTGCAGGCATTCAGGAAACTGCGGGTCATGTTGATGAGATTCCACGACTGCCCCGGACGCGCCGCCGCCAGTTTTGGAATGTAGATATTGGCGACGACCGCACCACCATAGGCCAGCGCACATGCTGCCAGAGCGACAAGAACATGCCAGTCTGCCAGTACACCACCGGCTACGGAACCGAGCAAAATCGCCGCTATGGTAGAAGCTTCCATTAAACCGTTAGCTTTTACTAACTTACTACCCGTGGTTAATTCGCCGAGAATGCCGTATTTCGCCGGTGAATACGCCGCAGCTCCCACGCCGACCAGCGTATAGCCGAGAAAGGGATTGATGCCAAAGCAGATACTGGCAGCACCCAGCAGCTTAAGACCGTTGGCAAACATCATCACCCGACCTTTGGCAAAGCTATCGGCCACCTGCCCGACAAACGGCGCAAAAAGAATGTAAGCACCTACAAACACCATTTGCAGGACGGGCTGACTCCACTCCGGATAGAACTGTGCTTTCAGTAACGCCAGAGTGGCAAACAGCAGCGCGTTATCGCCAAACGCAGAGAGAAACTGCGCGACGATAACCGCTTTCATCCCCTTCGACCACAGCGAAGTATTAGTGTGCACTGACTCACTCATCGTGTTGTTCCGCTTCGTCTACCCAGCTTTTCAACGTGACAAAGTCAGGTTTACCACTGCCCAGTAATGGCATCTGTTTCAGATAGCGAATGTCGCGCGGTACGGCAAGTTCCGGCACGCCGTGCTCGCGGGCATACTGTTGCAGTTTATCGCGCGCCAGTTCACTGTCCGTGGTGAAAAGCACCAGCGCCTCACCTTTGCTGGCATCGCTCTTAATCGCAGTGGCATGCATTTTGTCTGGTGAAACGCCAATAGCCAGTTGTTCCACCATTTCCAGCGACACCATTTCGCCTGCAATTTTGGCAAAGCGTTTCGCGCGTCCCTGAATCTGCACAAAGCCCTGCTCGTCGAAACGCACGATATCGCCCGTGTCATACCAGCCGCGCTCCATCTCGCCGCGAACATTCTCGGCGGTGGGCACTTCCAGCACGCCCGGCTTCTCTACCCGCAGGTAGCCGTTCATAATGTTCGGCCCTTTCAGTTGCAGGCGACCACCGTCTTCGATACCCGGAACCGCCAGCAGTCGCGCATCCATACCAGGCAAAATACGCCCTACCGTACCTGGTTTCGCCGCCATCGGTACGTTGATGGACACCACGGGCGCGCATTCCGTCACACCGTAACCTTCAAGAATGCGCAGGCCAAATTTATCCTGCCAAAGCTGTTTGGTGCTTTCTTGCAGTTTCTCTGCGCCTGCCACCACATAGCGTAGACGATAGAAATCATACGGGTTGGCAAAGCGCGCGTAGTGACCGAGGAAGGTCGAGGTGCCAAAGAGCACGGTACAACTGCGGTCGTACACCAGTTCCGGCACAATGCGGTAATGCAGCGGGCTTGGATAAAGGAATACTTCCGCCCCCGTCAGCAGTGGCGTAAACAGACCAACAGTCAGACCAAAAGAGTGGAACAGTGGCAATGCCGACATAAAGCGATCGTTGGTGGTGAAGTCGGCAATGGTTTTAATCTGCTCGACGTTCGCCAGAATGCTTTTATGGCTATGGACAACACCTTTCGGATGACCTTCAGAACCGGAGGTAAAGAGGATCAGCGCCTCTTCTTCTGGCTGCTGTTTTACCTGTGCGAGGCGCGGCACCAGCAGATGCGCGAAGATCCACACTTTGTCGGCAGTGGTGACATCCGCTTTTAAATCTTCCAGATAGACCCAACGTACCTGAGTTAGCTGTTCCGGCAGATGCCAGAGTTTGCCTTTATCGAGAAACTGGCGGGAAGTGAAGATGGTTTTGATTTCAGCCGCCGTAATGGCGCTGGTCAGCCCTTTTACCCCGGCGGTGTAGTTCATCATTGCGGGAATGCGACGACGTGCGATGGCTCCGAAAATCACTGCCGCACTGATGCCCGCATTGGGCAGCATTAAGCCGATGCGTTCCCCTTCAACACTGTATTTTTCAAGAATGCGCCCGACAAACAGCGTTTTGGTAAGTAATTTACGATAGGTGTCAGGGGTAAAATTGATATCTTCGACACACTTTTTACCCGCACCGAAGCGGTACATCGCACTCAAAAAGGATTCGTACAACGTTTCACGCGGGCGCACTGCCATACGCGCTTCCATCATAATTTGATGCAGCATTTCGCCAGCGATTTTGCGACGGTCACGGGCACGCGGCGCATCCGGCATCTGTACCTGCGTTGGTGGCAAAATATGCAGATGAATTTGCGGGAACAAGCGACGTTTAACCAGACCTTTCAGGCGGCTGAAGTGCGTAAGTTCCGCCCCTTCAATACGCACTGGAATGACTGTCGCACCTGACTTCGCAGCGACAAAACCCGCGCCATCGTAGATTTTCATCAGCGAGCCGGTTGTCGTGATTCGTCCTTCAGGGAAAATCACCACCGGTCGCCCCTGTTCCACCAGACGTACCAGATGTTTAATTGCCATAGGTTGCGTCGGGTCGAGGGGAACGAAGTCGATAAATGATTTCAGCCAACGCATATACCACTGCTGGCTGATGGAGGTGTAAACGGCAAAAACAGGGCGAACGGGTAAAAACAGTGCCAGCAATATGCCATCAATAAATGAGACGTGATTGGGCGTGATAAGAACGCGCTCGCCCTTCAGTGCCTGGGTGTCGCCTGTCACACGAACACGGTACAGGACACGGCACAAATTACGAAAAAAGCTAAAAAGCATTCCAACTCCCTTTGCTCATTCTTCAGTAAAAGCGAATGGTGCGAGATTACACCAGAAGGAGAACGCGAGCGACAGTAAAATGGGTGCGAAAAAAAACCTGCGCATCCGCGCAGGCTGGTGCAAGAGACAGGGTACGAAGAGCGTACCGAATAATCTCACCAATCAATACCTCTGGGATCTTGATTGTGGTCTGCACACAGACTGTTCGCCAGCGAGAAAACGCAAAGGAGTGAAGGGAAATGCAACCAGGTGTGTAAATTATCGGTTACTGTTACAGATTGATGACAGACAAAAAAAACCTGCGCATCTGCGCAGGTTGGTGTAATTCATGTGATCAACCCGAAGTTGACTTCACCTATCAATACCTCTGGGATCACCACTTTATCAATCTGAAGCCAAACGCCACCAGCGGTCAATCGCAACAGCGTTTCGCAAAGTGTAACCAAAGGTTTGCAATCTCTTTTTTTGTCTTACTTATTTGCGTTTCGCTCACATTCCCCGCGCTGAAAGTACCACACCCCTTGAACCAACGGACGTTTTCCGTAACACTGACAGAATGTAAGCGTTTACCCACAAAGGTATTTTCATGGCGACCATAAAGGATGTAGCCCGACTGGCAGGCGTTTCAGTCGCCACAGTTTCCCGCGTCATTAATAATTCTCCCAAAGCCAGCGAAGCTTCCCGGCTGGCTGTACATAGTGCAATGGAGTCTCTTAGCTATCACCCGAACGCCAACGCCCGGGCGCTGGCACAACAGGCCACCGAAACCGTTGGTTTGATTGTTGGCGATGTCTCCGATCCTTTTTTCGGCGCAATGGTGAAAGCGGTTGAACAGGTGGCTTATCACACGGGTAATTTTTTATTGATTGGTAATGGTTACCACAACGAGCAAAAAGAACGTCAGGCCATTGAGCAGTTGATCCGCCATCGCTGCGCCGCACTGGTCGTTCATGCCAAAATGATTCCCGATGCCGATTTGACAGCATTGATGAAACAAATGCCCGGCATGGTGCTGATCAACCGGATCCTTCCGGGGTTTGAGAATCGTTGCATCGCACTGGACGATCGTTATGGCGCCTGGCTGGCGACGCGTCATTTGATTCAACAAGGCCATACTCGCATTGGTTATCTCTGCTCTAACCACTCTATTTCTGACGCCGAAGATCGTCTGCAGGGTTATTACGATGCCCTTGCCGAAAGCGGTATTCCGGCCAATGATCGGCTGGTAACTTTTGGCGAACCGGATGAAAGCGGCGGCGAACAGGCAATGACTGAACTGCTGGGAAGGGGGCGAAATTTCACTGCCGTGGCCTGTTATAACGATTCAATGGCGGCAGGCGCGATGGGTGTACTCAATGATAATGGTATTGATGTACCGGGTGAGATTTCATTGATTGGCTTTGATGATGTGCTGGTATCGCGCTATGTGCGTCCGCGTTTGACGACAGTACGCTATCCAATTGTAACGATGGCGACTCAGGCTGCCGAACTGGCTTTGGCACTGGCGAACAATCACCCGCTTCCTGAAATTACCAACGTCTTTAGTCCAACGCTGGTACGTCGCCATTCAGTTTCAACACCGTCGCTGGAGGCAAGTCATAACGCCTCCAGCAACTAGCCGCAATTAAAGCAGCTCAAGCGCCAGTAATTCTTCAATGGTCTGGCGACGGCGAATCAACCGCGCCTGACCATTATCAAACAGAACTTCTGGCAGCAGTGGGCGACTATTGTAGTTTGATGACATTGACGCGCCATATGCGCCAGTATCATGCAGTACCAGATAATCCCCCGCCTTCACTTCCGGCAAAGCACGAGTTTCGACATTCCCCCCCTCCTGCTGGGTAAAAACATCCCCCGATTCACATAGCGGCCCGGCGACAACGGTTTCCACCGTTGGTGCGTGCTCAAGGGAATGACCATCAGCCGCCAGTGCGCTAATGTGATGGTAACTGCCGTACATTGCCGGGCGCATCAGATCGTTAAACCCGGCGTCAACCAGCACAAAGTGGCGGCTCCCCATCTGTTTGACGCTTCGCACCTGGGTAATCAACACACCAGACTGCGCCACCAGGAAGCGACCCGGTTCAATTTCCAGTTTCACAGGGTGACCCAGATGATGAGCGATCTGCTCACGTGCCGCATTCCACAGGCCATAATAATGCTCGGTATCAACCGCTTCTTCTCCATGCTGATAAGGAACTGAAAGCCCACCGCCAGCAGAAATCGCCTGTAAATCCTGACCAAAGTCGATAACCTGCCGCACCATCGCACCACACACCTGTTCCAGATGCGCATAGTCAACACCGGAACCAATGTGCATGTGAATGCCAACCAGCTGCAATTGATGCCGCTGTATCACTTCCAGTGCGGCGGGAAGATCGGTGTACCAGATACCGTGCTTGCTATTTTCGCCACCGGTATTGGTTTTTTGGCTATGCCCGTGACCAAATCCCGGATTAACGCGCAGCCATACCCGATGCCCTGGCGAAACCTGGCCTAGTTGGTCGAGCATATCGACAGAACCCGCATTCACCGGAATTTGCAATTCACTGACACGCTCGAGCGTAGCCTGGTCGATAACATCAGCGGTAAAAACAATATCATCGGGATGCGTTTGTGGATTGTATCCCGCCGCCAGCGCGCGCTCGATTTCGCCCAACGAGACGGAATCTACTTTCACGCCCTGCTCTCGCATTAAGCGCAAAATATGGATATTGGAGCAGGCTTTCTGCGCAAAGCGCACCACATCAAACTGCTTCAGAGCCGCAATCTGCCGACGAATAATTTGTGCATCGTAGACCCAAACCGGGCAACCGAATTCTGCAGGCAAGCGCAGCAGATTTTCGGCGGTGAGATCGGTATCGGTGCTGAACAGTGAATGTGGCATAACAAACTCCGAATAAGTGAGGCTGACGGCGAATAAAACATTGCCTGATGCACTTCGTTTATCAGGCCTACATGGCTCCTGCAATATATTGAATTTGCATGATCTTGTAGGCGCATCAACAAAGCGCACATTGTCAACAATCTGAATAAGTGCTTTTTTATGATTACGCCACATCATAAAAAGAATAAAAAATATCGATTTATGCCAGGTCTATGCAAAAATGATATGGATTACCGAAGAATGAGATTAAGCAGATGGCCGCCGTTAACTTACGTCATATTGAAATTTTTCATGCGGTGATGACCGCCGGAAGCCTGACTGAAGCGGCACAACTGCTACATACTTCACAACCCACTGTCAGCCGCGAACTGGCGCGCTTTGAAAAAGTGATTGGGCTGAAATTGTTTGAGCGCGTACGTGGACGATTACATCCTACCGTGCAAGGGCTGCGGCTGTTCGAAGAGGTGCAGCGATCCTGGTACGGCCTGGATCGCATTGTCAGTGCCGCAGAAAGTTTGCGCGAGTTTCGCCAGGGCGAACTGTCTATTGCCTGCCTGCCGGTCTTTTCGCAGTCTTTTTTGCCGCCACTGATGCAACCGTTTCTGGCTCGCTATCCTGAAGTCAGCTTAAACATAGTGCCGCAGGAATCGCCGCTACTTGAAGAGTGGCTCTCGGCCCAGCGCCATGATTTAGGCCTCACCGAGACGCTGCATACACCTGCGGGTACGGAACGTACTGAATTACTGTCTTTAGATGAAGTCTGTGTTTTACCGCAGGGGCATCCGCTGGCAGCAAAAGAGGTATTAACGCCGGAAGATTTTCAGGGTGAGAATTACATCAGCCTTTCCCGTACTGACAGCTATCGCCAGTTATTGGATCAACTATTTAATGAACATCAGGTTAAACGCCGCATGATTGTGGAGACCCACAGCGCCGCGTCAGTCTGCGCGATGGTACGGGCGGGGGCGGGAGTTTCCGTGGTTAACCCGCTCACCGCACTGGATTATGCGGCAAGCGGTTTAGTGGTGCGGCGATTTAGCATTGCAGTTCCGTTTACCGTTAGCCTGATTCGCCCCCTTCACCGCCCGTCATCAGCACTGGTGCAGGCATTTAGTGAGCACTTACAGGCAGGTTTACCGAATCTGGTTGCCTCACTTAACGCTATTTTGTAGCGAGTTACGACAGCATAAAGGCGACGGCATCCTCGGCATGAAGAGCGGTGGTATCGAACACGGGCAGGACACTGCGCTCCTCTGGCACCAGTAAACCAATTTCAGTACAACCGAAAATCACGCCCTGCGCCCCCTGTTCTGCGAGACGAGTAATGACTTGTGCATAATAAGCGCGTGACGTTTCGGTAAATTGCCCCAGACACAGCTCTTCAAAAATAATCTGATTAATTTTCGCCCGCTCATCCGCTTCAGGCACCAGACAATCGATAGAAAATTGCTCTGCCAGCCGTCCACGATAAAAATCCTGTTCCATGGTGTAGCGCGTTCCCAGCAGCGCCACGCGCGTCATTCCAGCACGGGTGATGGCACGCCCGGTGGCATCCGCAATATGTAAGAAAGGCAGTGAGCAACGAGACTCGATGACATCTGCTACTTTGTGCATCGTATTGGTACATAACACAATGCCTTCTGCTCCTGCCCGTTGTAATCCAAGCGCCGCACTGGCAAGAATCTCTCCTGTGTTGTCCCACTCACCGCGACGTTGGCACTCTTCTATTTCATGAAAATCGACGCTATGTAGCAGCACTTGCGCAGAGTGAAGCCCGCCAAGTCGCTGTTTAATGCCTTCATTTATCAGGCGATAGTAAGGAATAGTGGATTCCCAGCTCATTCCTCCCAGCAAACCAATTGTTTTCATTCCTCTCTCCTGGTGTGAGTTACCGCAACAGGGCTGATTAAGGAACGAGACAAACGCCTCAACGGCCTGGTGCCAGATCTCTATTAGCGAAAAAAAGGCCGGATGTACAGCACATCCGGCCTGTGAAATCAGACACCGATATTTCTCAATTTCTCACCAGCCATCAGTCTACGTTCGATATGTTCCAGCGTGACATTCTTGGTTTCCGGAATAAGCCAGAAGGTGATGCCAACAAACGCAATGTTCAGCGCAGTGTAGAGCCAGAACGTACCTGCCGCACCAATGCTATCGAGCAGAGTCAGGAAGGTCGCGCCAATAATCATGTTCGACACCCAGTTTGTGGTGGTCGAGCAGGTAATACCAAAATCGCGGCATTTCAGCGGCTGAATTTCGGAGCACAGGATCCATACCACTGGCGCGGCGCTCATCGCATAACCGGCAATGCACATCATTGTCATGCCAACAGAGAGCCAGGACAAACCACTGGAAGCCGTACCATTATCAAACTGCATCAGGCAATAGCCCAACACCAGAGTTCCCAATGCCATCACGCTAAAACCAATTTTCAGTGCCGGTTTACGCCCCGCTTTATCTACTGTAAAGACAGCAATAAAGGTGGCGAACATAAATGTCAGCCCCACGACCAAAGTCGCAATCATCTGTTGTTCTGTGGTCGTAAAGCCCGCCATTTTGAAGATGCGAGGCGCGTAGTACATGATGATGTTCATACCGGTAAATTGCTGCATCGCCTGCAACAACATACCGAGAAACACTGCTCGACGGACATTACGGTTGATCTTAAACAGCGCCCAACCGCCCTGTTTTAATTTCAGGCTTTCACGAATTTCGTTGAGTTCGTCTCGCGCTTTTTCCGACGTATCGCGCAGCATACGCAGCACTTCTTCCGCCTCAATATGACGCCCCTTCTCCGCCAGCCAGCGCGGGCTATTCGGCAGGAAGACCACCAGAATAATCAACACAACTGCCGGTAAGGCAAGAACACCTAACATTGCGCGCCAGTTACCGCTATAGCTGAATGCTGTGTCGGATAAAAACGCCAGAACGATGCCAAGCGTGACCATTAACTGGTACATACTGATCATCTTGCCACGTACTTTTTCACTCGCCATTTCAGAGAGATACAGTGGCGCAGTGTAAGAGGCAATCCCCACCGCAATCCCCAGAACCACACGGGTCGCGATTAACATTTCGACACTGGTGGCAAACGCTGATCCTATTGAGCCCAATACGAACAGCACAGCACCAGCCATCAGGCTGTATTTACGTCCCAGACGGAATGACAGCCAGCCGTTAAATAGCGCACCGATTGCTGCGCCAAGCATCATGCTACTGACGACCCATTCCTGCAAACGACTGGTCAGCACAAAGTGATCGGTGATAAACGGTAATGCACCTGCGATAACCCCGATATCAAGACCGAATAACAATCCCGCGACCGCAGCAGCTACCGAAACAAACATATTCATACGCCGCGTATCACGCAGAGGGCGCGGCGTTAAAGCAGATTCCGTATTGATAGTAACCATTTTTTCCTGCCAGCACAGAGTAAGACATAGTGAAAAAATACGTGAACAATTAACTCAGGTGTCAGGTCGGAAATAGCATAAATATGGATTAAATTGCTGCCACATGCAGTTATGTGATGGACATTACACTTTTAAAATTAAGTGAAATTAATGACATTATAATTAACCAACTAATTTTAAAGTAGATAAAACCAATAAAACTCATCAATTGATAATTGATATGGATTATTTAATAGCCGTGATATGGATTATGTTGATTATCAGAAATAAAAAACCCTGCCAATGTGACAGGGTCATAAATGTAAGCTAAATGAATTAACGTGCTAACCAGCCCCCATCCACGGCAATGGTGTAGCCATTAACATAGTCAGAAGCACTGGATGCCAGAAACACCACCGGCCCCATCAAATCGCTCGGCAACCCCCAACGCCCCGCAGGAATACGATCCAGAATTTCCGCACTACGCTGTTCATCAGCCCGCAGTTGCTGAGTATTGTTGGTCGCCATGTAACCCGGAGCAATCGCGTTAACGTTGATGTTGTGTTTTGCCCATTCGTTCGCCATCAGGCGCGTCACACCCATTACGCCGCTTTTTGATGCGGTATATGAGGGCACGCGGATCCCGCCCTGGAATGAAAGCATTGACGCGATATTAATAATCTTGCCGCCATTGCCCTGCGCGATAAAGTGCTTCGCCGCCGCCTGGGACATGAAAAACACGCTCTTGATGTTCAGATTCATCACATCGTCCCAGTCTTTTTCGCTGAAATCGAGAGCATCTTCGCGGCGAATCAAACCGGCGTTATTCACCAGGATATCAATATGACCAAATTCTGCCACTGCACGATCCAGCAGTGCTGGAATACCATCAATCTTACGCAGATCGGCGGTCAGGCTTAAAAAACGACGCCCCAGCGCAGTGACCTGTTCAATGGTCTCTGTTGGCTCAACAATGTTGATGCCAACAATGTCACAGCCCGCTTGCGCCAGACCCAACGCCATTCCCTGCCCCAGCCCAGTGTCACAACCGGTGACAACTGCAACTTTACCTTCAAGAGAAAATGCATTTAAAATCATGAGAATACCTTATTCATATATATCCGCGACTAGCGCAGATCTTTAATGGCAACGTGGTCCATATCATCAAAGACCTGGTTTTCACCGACCATGCCCCAGATAAAGGTATAAGCCCTGGTTCCTACACCTGAATGGATAGACCAGCTTGGGGAAATCACCGCCTGTTCGTTATGCATCACAATGTGACGCGTTTCTTGCGGTTGCCCCATCATGTGGAAAACGCAGGCGTCATCGTCCATGTTGAAATAGAAGTAAACTTCCATCCGGCGCTCGTGGGTGTGGCACGGCATGGTATTCCACAGGTTTCCCGGTGCCAGTTCCGTTAGCCCCATACTCAACTGGCAGGTTTCCAGCACATCCGGCACAAAGTATTTGTTAATCGTGCGGCGGTTACTGGTGAGATTATCGCCCAGCGTAACCGGAGACACTTCAGACGGCGTGACTTTTTTGGTGGGATACGTCGTGTGAGCAGGTGCGCAGTTGTAATAAAACTTCGCCGGAGTGGCGCTATCAATGCTGGCAAAAACAACTTCTTTTGCACCTTTACCAACATAGAGGGCGTCGCGGTGACCGATTTCATAACATTGGCCATCGACGGTAATCGTACCGGTTCCGCCAATATTGATAACGCCCAGCTCACGACGCTCAAGAAAGTAGCTCACGCCCAGTTGTTTTCCTACTTCCCCGCCAACGGAAACCGTTTTTGCTACCGGCATAATGCCGCCAACAATAATACGGTCAATGTGGCTGTAAACCATGGTGTACTCATCCGCGACGAATACCTTTTCAACCAAAAATTCATTGCGCAGCCCTTGGGTATCCAGCGTTTTCGCGTGCGCACTGTGGATGCTCTGTCTTACGTCCACATCAACCTCCGATAATCATTGAAGTGTGAAATTAGAACGATTATGAAACATCGTTTCGTTTTTCTATTGAAGGATGATAAGCCCGTGATGTGCTCTTTTCAATTAAAAATAAAACATTGTTTCATTTTTAAGAAGGCGATTGTGAAAAGTGTAGTGTCGATCACGAATAAGCCGGGGAAAGGAAAAAGTCAGGTTCTATATGGGATATGCATAGACGTGCCAGCCATCATTATAAAGCAGCTTGATGGCGGTAGAGGTTTAACTGATAAGGAAGAAATACAGATCTAATCGTCACGCTCAATAGTTAACGCCACCCCCTGACCACCACCAATACAGAGTGTAGCCAATCCTTTACGAGCGTTGCGTTTCACCATTTCATGAACCAAAGAAACCAAAATGCGGCAACCAGAGGCGCCAATCGGATGACCCAATGCAATCGCGCCGCCATTGACATTGACCCGGCGTTCATCCCATTCAAGCATCTTGCCAACAGAAAGCGCCTGCGCGGCAAATGCTTCATTAGCCTCAATAAGATCAACATCAGCCAGCTGCCAGCCTACACGCTCCAGGCAACGGCGAGTCGCATACACAGGAGCAATACCCATCAGTGCAGGATCAACACCAACGCTGGCAAAGGCGCGAATACGTGCCAGCACGGGTAAATTCAACGCATGTGCTTTGGCTTCGCTCATCATCATTACCGCAGCTGCGCCATCATTGATGGATGAGGCATTTCCTGCGGTAACAGAACCGTGACTATCAAATGACGGATTTAAACTAGCCAGCCCTTCGGCACTGGCATCAGTACGCGGCTGCTCATCGGTATCAACAATCAGTAACTGCCCGTTACTTTGCGTTCTGACCGGGACGATCTCATCTTTGAATCGTCCGGCATCAATGGCCGCTCGCGCTTTCTGTTGTGAGCTAAGTGCGTAGGCATCTTGTAACTGACGACTGATACCATATTCGCGCGCCAGATTTTCGGCAGTGACACCAATATGGTAATCATTGAATGCATCCCACAAGCCATCATGCACCAGGCTATCAACCAATTGGCTATCGCCAAGCTGTGCTCCGGTGCGGCTATCAGTCAAAACATGTGGCGCACGACTCATATTTTCCTGACCACCGGCAATAACAATATCAGCCTCGCCACACTGGATCGCCTGAGTAGCAAGATGCAAAGCTTTTAGCCCGGAACCACAAACATCATTAATGGTTATTGCCGAAACGCTGTTGGGAAGACCACCTTTAATGGCAGATTGCCGTGCTGGATTCTGCCCTGCCCCGGCAGTCAGAACCTGTCCAAGAATCACTTCATCCACCGCATGTGCAGCAACGCCGGTGCGCTCTAATAATGCTTTCACGACCAGACTGCCTAATTCTACCGCAGAATGACCAGCCAACGCGCCACGAAAGCAGCCGATAGGTGTTCGTAACGCACCGACAATCACAACATCTTTCATCACAACCTCGCACCAATTAACAGCGCAATAGTAAATGATTGTTAATTTCAATTATCCAAAATGTTTAAAAAAAGTGATTTTTATCACAAAGGAAATTTACCGTAAGAAGGGGCGATGATATCTGACTGGCACGCAAGGTTTGCATCTACTAACACACCAATCCAGAGGTTGATATAGCGTTAATCTCCCATGTCCGGCCTGGTTTATGGTAAATTGCCCTCCATTTTGTTTAATTTGTAGATGATACGTTCAAATAATGTCTAAAATTTGGTCAAAAGAAGAAACTCTCTGGAGCTTCGCACTCTACGGCACAGCCGTTGGCGCAGGCACGCTCTTCCTTCCTATTCAATTAGGTTCAGCAGGAGCGGTGGTCCTGTTTATTACTGCACTGGTCGCCTGGCCTTTAACATATTGGCCACATAAGGCCTTGTGCCAGTTCATCCTTTCTTCAAAAACATCGGCAGGCGAAGGGATCACTGGCGCGGTAACTCACTACTATGGCAAGAAGATCGGTAATCTGATTACCACTCTGTACTTCATTGCCTTTTTTGTCGTTGTACTGATATACGCAGTGGCAATCACCAACTCACTCACTGAACAGCTGGCGAAGCATATGGTCATTGATCTACGCATCCGTATGCTGGTGAGTCTTGGCGTTGTGTTAATCCTGAATCTTATTTTTCTGATGGGGCGTCATGCCACAATTCGGGTAATGGGATTTTTGGTTTTCCCGCTGATTGCTTACTTCTTATTTCTTTCCATCTACCTGGTCGGTAGCTGGCAGCCTTCTTTATTAACAACCCAGGTAGAGTTCAATCAGAATACCCTTCACCAGATATGGATATCGATTCCCGTGATGGTTTTCGCCTTTAGCCATACTCCGATTATTTCTACGTTTGCCATCGACAGACGAGAAAAATACGGCGAACACGCTATGGATAAATGCAAAAAAATTATGAAGGTCGCTTATCTCATCATCTGTGTGAGCGTGCTGTTCTTCGTGTTTAGCTGCCTGTTATCAATTCCACCTTCATATATTGAGGCAGCCAAAGAGGAAGGCGTCACCATTTTATCGGCACTGTCTATGCTGCCAAATTCCCCTGCATGGTTGTCAATTTCCGGGATTATAGTCGCGGTAGTTGCAATGTCTAAATCATTTTTAGGCACCTACTTTGGCGTTATTGAAGGTGCGACGGAATTAGTCAAAACCACGTTACAGCAGGCGGGCGTTAAAAAAAGCCGTGCATTTAACCGCGCGCTGTCAATTATGTTGGTATCACTGATTACTTTCATCGTTTGCTGCATCAACCCTAACGCAATTTCGATGATTTACGCGATCAGTGGTCCGCTCATTGCCATGATTCTTTTTATCATGCCAACACTGTCTACGTATCTCATTCCAGCCCTTAAACCCTGGCGCTCCATCGGAAATCTAATTACGTTGATCGTGGGTATCCTGTGCGTGTCGGTAATGTTCTTTAGTTAATCGCTGATGAGAATGGTTCAAAATAGTCATTATTTTGAACCATTCCAGTTCTTACAATGCCTCTCCACCATTAATCACCCTCCTGACTATCTATAGCATAAACAAACAATATCAAGCTGTTATCCTCAGTAAAAATCTGAACATCTTAAATAAGACTATTTAAGATGCGTCACTTAGATTTACACGATATCGTCTGGTTATTCGAAAACAATTTGCAGTATAGATATTCCTAATGCATTAAGCATTTATCTGATTTGCGATAAGCCAAACATGGTTAAATGAGTGAAATCAAGCCATATTTAAAACTTAATGATGCATTCTTAAATATCTTATTGAGAATAATATCAAATACAGATTAAACGCAAATTCCAATTAAAAGCTTATTAAATCAGGGTGTATTGACATCATCAATAACCAATGAAATTATGCGATTATCTATGAATAGGGAGGTTATTAACATGAGACTTTGTAGTAGATATAAAAGTCTTACATGCAATAGTTGCTCAATGCATTGCCAAATAATGCCAGAAAAGTCACCGCGCTTGCAGTATTGTGCAAACGCCTGTTTTTGTATGTGGCCCGAAGATAGTTCGTATTTTAATCGTGGCGTGGTTGAAGGCATATTAAGTAAAAATCACAATGCTCGATTAAGCGGATACATTTTTGTGGATTTTTCAGTAAGTTTTTTACGTCTTTTCCTGGATAAAGACTGGATTGAGTATCTTGCAAGTACGGAAATGGGAATTGTGTTGATAAGCGACAGGAATATGCAATCTCTTGCTAATTACTGGAGAAAACACAACCCCGCAATATCAGCCATTATATATAATGATGATGGACTGGATGTTGCTAACGAGAAGATCAGGCAGTTGTTTATTGGTCGTTACCTGTCATTTACCAGAGGCAATACGTTGACTCAAATGGAGTTCACCATAATGGGGCATATGGTCTCTGGCTATAATCCATATCAGATTGCAGACACTCTCGACATGGATATCCGTAGCATCTACGCCTACAAGCAAAGAATTGAAAAAAGGATGGGTGGTAAAATAAACGAATTATTTATACGCTCAAACTCAGTTCAGCATTGAAGCGTAACTATCGGCAATAATAATTATTGTATATACGGGCATTTATAATGATGCCCGTGTTTTATACGATGAGCTTCAAGTCCGCTTGTTAATTTTTAGTTTAATCATGTGAATTTTGTGTGCTATTCAAAAATTCATGAGAGAAAAAACCATAAAAGTAGACGTTATAACCGTTAAATTTGTTAACACACATGGTTATTTAAGTTGCATTAATATATTGCAATTATAATTGTCATAATGAATATAAAATTAATATATATTTATTAGATGAATACTAATATACTTACCAAACTATCTCATTTGAATTTTCTTGATGCTGTGTTTTATTGACCTATGTACTGGATTATTAACAATAATATTGAGTTCTGGCCGGAACACAAGAAATTAATTTCGGTACATGACGCCGAGTTGAACGTTGTTCTGACAACGCCCGCAAGCAGGTGTTTATCGTTGCTACTCGAAGCTTTTCCAGATGTGGTCGCCCAGCAGGACTTTTTCTCCAGAGTCTGGGAAGAAGAAGGTATGCGTGTACCGGTCAACACGTTATACCAAAACATATCGATTATCAGGCGTGGGTTTCGCGCGGTTGGTGATACGACCCATTCGCTTATTGCAACCGTGCCGAGAAAAGGGTTCAAACTCAATAACGATATCAACATAGAAAATCATACCCCCCTCTCTGCAATAGATGTTCAAAAGCACAACTCTCCCCTCAGTTTGAACGTTACAGATGAGGTTAAAGAGATAAATGCTGCTCCAGATAATCATGTCAGGAACATACTCCGGCACTCTAAATTTTATTTACTCATGTTAAGTGCATTTGGTGTGGGTTTGCTTACCGCATTTTTACTATGGAATAATAATCAACCCAAACCATTCTTTAGAGATTACAGGACTGTTGCAGAAATAAATGGTTGTCATTTTAATGTAACAGAAGATAGCATTAATGGCCTGAAAGATTTTGATAAATATAAAAAGCATATATTAGCGTCAGGAATTGACTGCAAAAAATATCCATGGCTATATTTCCCTCTTGCCAGATCGTTTCCGGGCTTGATTGTTATGGCCTGCAAAAAAAGCTATATAAATAACGAAGTTGCAGGTTGTTTAACTTTGTCTTATCGTGGGATTAATCGTGACTCGTTATAAAAAAGCCCTGATACTTATTTTATGTTTTATTAGCGGATTTGTTCTTTTTATTACCTATCATTATTCTAAACAGCAAATCGCATACAATGAAAAATGTACAGCTAACTGGGTTATTTTTAATGACCAGGGACAAGCCAATCTTACTCTTGACTTTATGTATAATAAAAACAAAAAGACAGGTATAGTTGCACTCAGCGGTACATGGAAACAAAACACAAAGGCTTATAAAGCAATTCGACGTGATATTGAATATACATGGACTGAAAATTATAATACGTTGCATCTCACCTCCAACAAAATAAATAAGTTCGATATTATTGATCAAGTTGAAGATAATAAACTCGCACTACTCCTTCCTGACTTCTATGTCTTTTCAGGAAAAATGATAAGCTATAATATACAAACACAGGGTAATCGCGGTTTTCTTTTTAACATTAGTAACAGAGCGATTATGTACTGTGCAAGGTAACCCTGACACGGTCGAAATAAAAATATTAAAAATAACACATGCAATATTTCTATAATTTTTTATAACCATACATATCTATATAGCAACCTTCCACTCCCTAAAAACATCAGCAATATATTCCCCTTCTCTCAGTATGACACTCACTCTTCAAATTAACTGGATTTGCCCCTATATTTCCAGACACCTGTTATCACTTAACCCATTACTGGCCT